>NZ_JBMKJK010000008.1:0-254053 GCF_049236925.1 Enterobacter cloacae complex sp. SYL003
GAACTCAGAAGTGAAACGCCGTAGCGCCGATGGTAGTGTGGGGTCTCCCCATGTGAGAGTAGGGAACTGCCAGGCATCAAATTTAGCGTGCTGATATGGCTCAGTTGGTAGAGCGCACCCTTGGTAAGGGTGAGGTCCCCAGTTCGACTCTGGGTATCAGCACCACTTTATACTTAGGTTAAAGTTCGGCAAGAAGTAAAAGAATTTGTCTGGCGGCTTTAGCGCGGTGGTCCCACCTGACCCCATGCCGAACTCAGAAGTGAAACGCCGTAGCGCCGATGGTAGTGTGGGGTCTCCCCATGTGAGAGTAGGGAACTGCCAGACATCAAACAAGTAGAAAGGCCATCCGAAAGGATGGCCTTTTTGCGTTATGCCCTCAGCTAAACCAATTTACTTATCAGATATTCCAACGAGTGCCGTTAATACCTTACTGACGTATTAAAGCGTCTTAACCCAGCTATAAATGAATTCACGGAATGCATAATGCTTACTCGCAGCAGCGTTAAATCAATTCAGTGATTCAGACTGAGGTTGTATAGGTAAGGAAATAGGGCTATAAAAAAAACAGGATACTGAATCTAAAAGTTATCTGATGATATCTGAGAGGGGAAATATACATCCCTTTGATTAGATAAAATAAAAGCGCGGCGATGGCCGCGCTTTTAAAAGTATTATTTAGTCAGGGCGACAATACCGAGAGTCAGGCCAGCTATTGCTGCGGCGCCACCGGCAATCGCACCTGCTGTTTCCCAGTTATCCTGGGTAGTCCCCTTCATACAGGTATTGGTGTGAACCAGTCGCCCCTGATCGTCGTATACCGGTACACAGGGAGAGTCGTGCGCGCAACCAGCAAGCAGCGCAGCGAGAAGTGCAACGGAAAGGAATCTTTTCATGATGTTACCTCAATATGATCGCTTATTCGCTTAAGAACCGATGCGGCAATTTACGAATTGATGATTATTTTACCACCGCACTAATACCATACTGCACGGGGAATAATCTCAAATTGTGTGGATTGTAAAAATCATGGAGAAAAAAGAGGGGCGTTGATTATTTATGGAGGAAATGTGAAGAGATGTCTTTTTATTAGAATGCTGACAGGAAATAAAAAAGGCACCAGAGGTGCCTTTATGATTTTCATTAATCCTTATGCTTTGTAAACCGTCTCCGGACAACAACGAAGAAAACAGGAACAAAGAAAATGGCCAGCAGAGTGGCTGACAGCATCCCGCCCATCACGCCCGTCCCGACAGCGTTTTGTGCCCCACTACCTGCGCCACTACTGATGACCAGAGGCATAACACCAAGGATAAATGCCAGAGAGGTCATCAGGATAGGGCGCAGACGCATACGTGAGGCTTCCAGCGTGGCTTCAATAATCCCTTTGCCTTCTTTATCCATAAGATCCTTGGCGAACTCAACGATCAGTATGGCGTTTTTGGCTGATAAACCAATTGTCGTAAGCAGACCAACCTGGAAGTAAACGTCATTGTTCAGCCCACGTATTGATGCAGCCAGAAGCGCGCCGATCACCCCCAGGGGCACAACCAGCATGACCGAGAATGGAATTGACCAGCTTTCATAGAGAGCCGCCAGACACAGGAACACCACAATCAGTGAAATGGCATACAGTGCTGGAGCCTGATTTCCGGAAAGACGTTCCTGATAAGACATCCCCGTCCAGTCGTAGCCAATTCCGGAAGGCAGTTTCGACGCAAGGCTTTCCATCATCTCCATTGCCTCACCGGTACTTTTGCCTGGCGCAGACTCACCGAGGATCTCCATTGATGGCATCCCATTGTAACGTTCCAGACGAGGTGAGCCGTACACCCAGTGAGAGCTGCTAAAGGCAGAGAAAGGCACCATTTCGCCGTTAGCACTACGCACATACAGGTCGTTAATATCTCCTGGTAACATACGGAAGCGAGCATCAGCCTGGACATAAACTTTTTTCACGCGTCCATGATCGATAAAGTCGTTCACATAAGTGCCACCCAATGCTGTTGAGATGGTCTGATTGACATCAGATATGCTCACACCCAGCGCCTGGGCCTTCTCCTGGTCGACATCCAGTTTGTACTGTGGCGTATCTTCCAGTCCGTTAGGACGCACGCGGACCAGTAAGTCAGGATGTTCCCTTACCATGCCAAGCAGTTGGTTACGTGCCTGCGTGAGCTGCGTATGTCCCAGGTTTGCCTGGTCAATCAGTTCAAAGTCAAAGCCTGTTGCGGTACCCAGTTCAATAATGGCAGGGAGGTTAAACGGAAATACAAGACCATCTTTGATCTGGCTAAACGCTTTCGTTGCGCGGCTGACAATCGCCTCAACGCCGTTTTCCTTGCCCGGGCGTTCTTCCCATGGCTTCAGGCTGACGAAAGCGATACCGGAGTTCTGCCCCTGCCCGCTAAAGCTAAATCCGTTTACGGTAAAGACCGATTCAACGTTCGCTTTCTCTTTCGTCAGATAATAGTCCTGAACCTGATCGAGTACCTGCTGGGTACGCATCTGCGTCGCCCCTGCCGGCAGCTGAACCATCGTCATAAACACCCCCTGATCCTCTTCCGGCAGGAAGGAGGAAGGCAGGCGCAGGAACAGTACTGCCATGCCGCCGACGATGATGACGTAAACCAGCAGATAGCGTCCGGTCTTACGTAAAATGCCGCTCACGCTGTTGCTGTAGTGCTCCACGCTCTTATCAAAAAGCGCGTTAAACCAGCCGAAGAATCCACCTTTCTTTTCATGATGGTCGCTGGAAACCGGTTTGAGCAGCGTTGCACATAAAGCAGGCGTTAATATCAACGCCACCAGCACCGATAAGGCCATCGCGGAGACAATGGTCAGCGAGAACTGGCGATAGATAGCCCCGGTTGAACCTCCAAAAAATGCCATCGGAATAAACACCGCTGAAAGCACCATGGCAATGCCCACCAGAGCGCCCTGGATTTGCTCCATCGACTTCTGGGTCGCCTCTTTTGGCGGCAGCTTGTCCTCAACCATGACGCGTTCTACGTTCTCAACCACCACGATGGCATCATCGACGAGCAAACCTATCGCCAATACCATCCCGAACATCGTCAGGGTGTTAATGGAGAAACCAAACGCAGCCAGTACCGCAAAGGTACCCAGTAGCACCACGGGCACGGCAATAGTCGGAATAAGGGTCGCCCGCAGGTTTTGCAGGAACAAGTACATCACCAGGAACACGAGAACGATCGCTTCAAACAGCGTCTTCACCACTTCATGGATTGAGATCTTCACGAAAGGTGTGGTGTCGTACGGATAAACGACTTTCAGGCCCTGAGGGAAGAAGGGCTGCAACTGCGCCAGTTTACTCTTAATGGCGGCAGCGGTATCCAGCGCGTTTGCGCCAGTCGCCAGCTTGATCCCGAGCCCCGTTGCTGCCTGGCCATTGATTTTGGTGACCATGTTGTAGTTTTCGCCACCCAGCTCAATGCGGGCCACATCTTTCAGGTGGACCATTGAACCGTCCTGGTTCACCTTCAGCGTCACACGGCCAAACTCCTCCGGCGATTTCAGGCGCGTTTGAGCAATAATTGAGGCGTTCAGTTGCTGCCCTGGTACGGACGGCGTTCCTCCCAACTGGCCCGCAGCAATCTGGTCGTTCTGCGTTTTCAGTTGGTTAATGACATCCAACGGCGTGAGCTGATATTTATTCATCGCGTTGCTGTCCAGCCAGATGCGCATTGCATACTGCGCACCGAACAGCTGCACATCACCGACGCCGGAAGTACGGCTGATCGCATCTTTTACGTTAGAAGCGACATAGTCGGAGATATTATCCTGAGTGAGGTTTTTATTATCCGACACAAATCCCGCGACCAGCAGGAAGCTGCTGCTGGATTTTTCCACGCCGATCCCCTGTTGCTGTACTTCTTGCGGTAGCAGCGGCATAGCGAGCTGGAGTTTGTTCTGAACCTGCACCTGCGCGATATCAGGATCCGTACCCGACTCGAACGTCAGGGTGATGGTGACGTTACCGGCAGAATCACTGGTGGACGACATGTACATCAGATTGTCGATTCCGTTCATGTTCTGTTCGATAACCTGCGTCACGGTATCCTGGACAGTCTGGGCATCAGCGCCAGGGTAGGTCGCTGTCACCGCAACTGCTGGCGGCGCAATGGTTGGATATTGCGCCACCGGCAGTTTTAAAATGGCCAGCCCGCCCGCAATCATCAGAATGATGGAGAGCACCCAGGCGAAAACAGGCCGTTGAATAAAGAAATTAGCCATCTCGTTATCCCTTAACTGGCTGGAGTCGCGGCGGTATCAGGAATAGCCACGGCGGTGACGCCAGGGCGAACTTTTTGCAGGCCGCTGATAATGACGCGGTCGCCATTTTTCAGACCTTCCGTGATCAACCACCGATCGCCAATCGCCTGCGGTGCAACGACAGTGCGAGATTCCACCTGGTTTTTATCGTTTACCACAAGCACGGTTGCATCACCGCGAGGTGTACGGGTTACCCCCTGCTGGGGAACAAGGATGGCATCAGGCTGTGTGCCTTCGTCAATGCGTGCACGGACAAACATACCCGGTAACAGCATATGCTGAGGGTTAGGGAAGAGAGCGCGAAGGGTGATTGAGCCGGTACTTTCATCTACCGTGACATCAGAGAACTGGAGCGTTCCTTTCAGCGGATAAGGCTGGCCATTTTCCATCAGCAACTCAACGCTGCTGGTGTCTCCCTTTTGCAGGCTCGTCTGCTGCTTCAGACGCATAAAATCGCTGCTGGATTGCGTTACATCGACATAAATGGGATCGAGCTGCTGAACTGTCGCCAGTGCGTTTGACTGACCATTAGTGACTAACGCCCCTTCAGTGACGCTGGATTTGCCAATGCGCCCGTTGATTGGCGATGTGACTTTCGTATAAGCAAGATTGATCCGCGCGTTTTCAACGCCAGCTTTCGCGGCAACGACGCTTGCATCCGCCTGCTGGGCGGTTGCCACCGCCTGATCATACTCCTGCTTGCTCACATATTGCGTACCGACCAGCGGAAGGTAACGTTTTACCGTCAGATGGGCTATGTTTGCCGCCGCCTGCGCTTTTACCAGTTCACCTTTCGCATTGTCGTAGGCTGCCTGATAGGTGGCCGGATCGATCTGATAAAGTGATTCACCCGCTTTGACGTCGCTGCCTTCGGTAAAATTACGGTGCAGAATGATACCACTTACCTGGGGACGAACCTCCGCTACACGATAAGCGTCAGTTCTGCCTGGCAATTCCGTCGTTACGGCCAGTGGCGCGCTTTTGACAATATGAACACTGACCTGAGGAGCTTGCCCATGCTGCTGTGGGTTTTCTTGTCCATCGCACCCGGCGAGCAGTGCAGCACAGACAATGAAACCGGATAAGGGTAAGCGTCTGAAGTGATTCGTCATTACTGTTCCTTAAACTACCCTTGAACCGATATATGCCATAAGTCGGTGAAAGGGTGTGAGGCAAAAAAAGAAATGTAGCTGCGTATAATAATGAGGGTATTCAAGGTTTTTTAATTTATAAGTGCTGATGGAGGCAATAAAAAGCAAAATCAGATTCTGAACCAGTGTATTCGAAATCCGACTTCTTTCAGGATAATCAACGGAATACTTATGAGTAAATACAAACTATTTATTTAATGAATTTGATTCGCTCAATTTATTCGTATGAATTATAAATTAAATGAATTGACTTTTTTTGTGCAAAACTAAAACGGGTTATGGTGAATACTTTGACTTACACGACCCTTTAATAACGTTTGATGTCGTATCAACCGTATAAGTAATGAGTAGCAGGCTATGGCGCGTAAAAAGAAAGAAGAGGCTCAAAAGACCCGGCAGCAGCTGATTGAAGCCGCTATCGGGCTATTCGCGACACGTGGCGTGGCTAATACCACGCTTACCGACATCGCCGATGCTGCTCAACTTACTCGCGGGGCGGTTTACTGGCATTTTTCGAGTAAAGCGGAAATATTTAACGCCATCTGGGAACAGCAATTGCCGCTGCGTGAAATGATTCGTGACAGGTTAATACTTTCTGAAAAAGATGACCCTTTGTTAATGCTTCGTGAACAGTTTATTGTCGCGCTGCAATATATTGCGAGCGAGCCACGTCAGTATGCTCTTTTACAAATTCTGTATCATAAGTGTGAATTTCATGACGATGTGATTTCAGAATGTGAAATACGCAAGCGGATCGGTTTAAACGATACTTATCTTCGCAGGACGTTGAGACAATGCGTTGCGCGTAGCATTATTTCTTCCCAAACTAATATTGAACTGGCGCTGATTGTTTTCCACGCATTTTTTAGCGGAGTCATTAAAAACTGGTTAATGGATAGCAACAGTTTTAATCTGTACAAACAGGCGCCGGCGCTGGTGGATAATATTCTTGCGACACTAAATATCACTCGAGTGGCGCCAGTGTTCTACGATACAGCCTCATGATTGCATACGGGATGGAGACATCTCCCCGTGCTGGCACTGTTCCATAATAGCCTGCGCGGTAATCGGTTTGCCCAGCAGATAACCCTGTAGCGTATTGCATCCCAGTTCTGTCAGAAAGGTCTGCTGCGCTGCGGTTTCGACCCCTTCTGCCACGACCTTCAGATTCAGCGTTTTTGCCAGGGCGATAATCGCCGAGACGATCGTCGCATCTTCACTCTCTCCACTTAACTCTTTTACAAAAGCACGATCGATTTTCAACTCGCAGGCAGGGAGTCGCTTAAGATAAAGAAGGCTTGAATAACCTGTACCAAAATCGTCTATCGAGGCTTTTACGCCCGCATCCGTCAGCGCTGTCAGGACACGAACGCTTTCGTTCGGATTGCTCATCGCCGTGGTTTCAGTCACCTCCAGGATCAACATGCCGGGCGGTACGCTATGGCGCGTCAGACAATCGAGAACCGTTTTAATCAGCGACGGCTGTTCGAACTGCAACGTAGAAAGATTCACCGCCATTGACCAGTCCGTGTGGCCCTGAAGGTGCCATTCTCGAAGCTGGCGGCAGGCCTCGTCGATTACCCAGTTTCCAATTGGAATAATCAGCCCGGTTTTCTCTGCAAGCGGTAGAAACAGGTCGGGGGGCAGTAATCCCTGTTTGGGATGCTGCCAGCGTAACAGCGCTTCGAATCCGATGACCGGCCCGGCAGGGGCATGGAATTTAGGTTGATAAAGCAGGCGTAACTCATCACGGTCGATGGCCTGCCACAGATCATTCATCAGCTGTAGATGCGTCTGCGCCAGCGTATTCATTGACGGCTGAAAGAAGTGATAACCGTTGCGACCCATATGTTTCGTGTGGTACATCGCAGCATCAGCGTTAAACATCAGTTCACGATCGGTTTTGCCATCGTGTGGATAGAGCGCAATGCCAATGCTCAGGGTGACCATCAGTTCGTAAGGATCGAGATGGAACGGGCTATCAATGACGCGTACCAGTGAATTTGCCAGTGAGGCAGCATCATCCGGGGTAGTGGTTTCGGCCAGCAGGACGAATTCATCCCCACCGATACGCGCCAGCGTGTACTGACCTTTCAACTGCAACAGCAAACGCTGAGTCACCGCAACCAGAAGATTGTCACCGACATCATGACCATAGGCATCGTTGACGGTTTTAAAGCCATCAAGATCCATAAACATCAGCGCGAAAGGGCTTCCTTCGCGATCGGCCTTGCTGATGGCCTGATCGAGGCGATCCTCAAGCAGAATACGATTGGGTAAGCGCGTCAGCGTATCATGCAACGCCAGCTGAGCGAGTTCACGGTTAGCTTCTGCCAGTGATGAGGCCAGCAGCGAGGTACGAGCCTGAAGGCGGGCATCGAACATCGATACCAGCAGCGTAATCCCCAGAATAGCGAGCGCGACCACGCTAACCAGTATCGCCAGCCAGCTCCCGTTAATACCATGATGATGGACCATCGTCGACATCGGAAATTGTGCTGCTTCCATGCCGGCGTAATGCATGCCAGCGATAGCGATGCCCATGGTGATCGCCGCCCCCAGACGCATCAACGCCATTCGTGCAGCTTCCTGACGTAAACGGAACGTCAGCCAAAGAGCGGCCAGTGAAGCGGCAAGGGCTATGCCCACAGAGATAGCCATCCACGTTTTATCCCAGACAATACCCGGTGTGACCTCCAGGGCAGCCATACCGGTGTAGTGCATGGCAACTATGCCTGTACCCATCACGACGGCGCCAGGCAGCAGTCGGCGCAAATGTAGCTGCTCGCCGCTAACGAGCCACAGGGCGAACATTGACGAGCTGATGGCGATAATCATCGAAAGCACGGTCAGGGTCGCGTTGTAACTCATGCTCATGGAAAGATCCATCGCCAGCATACCGATGAAATGCATCGCCCACACGCCAATCCCCATCGAAACACCGCCACCTGCCAGCCAGACGCGTGCAGCGACGCCCTGGCTTCCGGCAACGCGCGCAGCCATATTCAGCGCGGTATAGGCGGCAAGAATGGCGACAATAAAGGAGATGACGACGAGGATTTGGTTGTATTGGCTAACCAGCATGGTCTGTTCACTCGTTGTGAGACGTTAAGCAAGAGCGGTTGGAAAGGGCACAGACATTATCATCGTCAGGAAATGACGAAAAGTGATTTAAGCCCCTGTTTTTATTGGGTGATAACAGAGGGGTACAGGATGGAAGAGGCTAGTCCAGCTCTGAGCAGTTGACCAGTTTTAGCGGGTTCACGGAATTCATATTGCGACATTTATCGGTTTCGGTGCTCATCAGTTCAATCCACTGCATCAGCAGCGCATCGAAAATGAAAACAGAGACAGCAAAAACGACCAGCCACCAGTATTTACGAATCATGTGTCATTCCGCGAAAAGAGAGCCTGTAAGGTGGTGGAAATATACACGAAAAGCGGGCGTTGAAAAGTGGGGAAGGAGAAGGTTTACAAAGCGTTGACGGTCGCTCATCCGGGCAATAAAAAAGGCGCTTCCCCATGCCGAAGAGCGCCTTTTTAAACAAGCAGTTAGCTAATCGAAATTAGTTCATGCCGTATTTTTTCAATTTCTTACGCAGGGTACCACGGTTGATGCCCATCATCAGGGCAGCGCGGGTTTGATTACCACGGGTGTATTGCATCACCATGTCCAACAGTGGCTGTTCAACTTCAGCCAGTACCAGCTCATACAGGTCATTAACATCCTGACCGTTCAGTTGAGCAAAATAGTTCTTCAGTGCCTGTTTAACCGAGTCACGCAGGGGCTTTTGAGTCACCTGATCCTGAGAGTTAACGGTAGAAACGGTCAGTACGTCAGAATTTACGCGTTGTTCGAACATAGTTCTGTCAGCTCTTTATTTCATTACGCAAGATTTTCGAAGTATGCCTCCAACGCCTCCAGCTGTTCGCTGGCATCCTCAATGGCGTTGAATGTGCGCCGAAACTGGTCATTTGGAGCGTGCTCCTGGAGATACCAGGATACGTGTTTACGCGCAATTCGGTACCCTTTTGCCTGGCCGTAGTGGTCATGCAGTTCCCGAACATGCGAACAAAGCAAGCGCTTAACCTCTGCCAGAGGCAGCGGGGCAAGCAGCTCCCCAGTGTCCAGATAATGCTGGATTTCCCGAAAGATCCAGGGTCTTCCCTGAGCGGCACGTCCTATCATCAGAGCATCAGCTCCCGTATAGTCGAGCACAGCTCTGGCTTTAAGCGGGTCAGTTATGTCGCCATTCGCGATAATCGGAATGGAAACTTTCTGCTTAACTGCCCGAATGCTGTCGTATTCAGCTTCACCGTTGAACAAACAGGCGCGAGTGCGTCCATGAATGGTCAGGGCCTGAATGCCACAGTCTTCGGCCAGTTGGGCAATCTCTACACAGTTACGGTGTTCCGGCGACCAACCCGTGCGAATCTTCAACGTAACAGGAACGTCCACTGCGCTGACAACCGCCGTCAGGATTGACTTCACCTGGTCGGGGTATTGCAGAAGGGCTGAACCTGCAAGCTTGCGATTCACCTTTTTGGCCGGGCAACCCATATTGATATCAATAATCTGGGCACCACTTTCCACGTTAATACGCGCGGCATCTGCCATCTCTTCAGGCACGCTTCCGGCAATTTGCACGGTGCGGATACCTGGCTCATCCACGTGCACCATCCGAAGGCGGGACTTGTCGCTTTCCCAAACCTGCGGGTTAGACGACATCATCTCGGAAACGGTTAATCCTGCTCCCATCTCGTAGCACAGCGTCCTGAACGGCCGGTCGGTAATACCTGCCATTGGGGCTGCGATCAGGCGATTTCTAAGCTGGTGGTGTCCGATGCGCATGAGTTAAGAAATGACCATACTGTGACTGCAAGGCGGCGTATATTACGCATTTTTTGCACGAGATGAAAGGCCAAACTTTGAACAATCCTCTGTTGTAGATCAAGGAATCGCCAGTCATTCTTTTCGGATAAGATTATTCGCTATTTAAATCATTGTGTTATGAAGAAATGAACATTTTGTGGGCGCTTACAATTTCCCGTAACTTCTCATCATTTCTGAATAAATGAATCAATTGGCCGGGATAATCTGCTGCGATATGCAGCAGATTATGGCGCTTCTTTGCGTTCTGCGTCGCATTTCAGCACAGGATATCAGCGCAAAAAATCGGCTTATTCAACAACCAGACGGCCATGAAGCGGCTGAACCGGGCGGTTGTTTTCGTGGTGCATAGTGTGAGTGAATTTTTGCAGCTGTTCAGCAGAGACGGTCAGCGGATGCTTGAGCACCAACCATGTCACCCCTTCTGAGCACGGTGGCGTGGTCAGGGAGCCGCTAAAACGCCAGTAGGTTTTATCCGCAGGCAGTAATTTATTCATATCGAGGGTTGGCTTAATTGTAACGTTCTGGTCAACCTGTCCTGGCATCACGCCCCAGAGTTTATCCAGCTCAGTGTTTGCCGCGCCCTGATCGAACATAACGGCAACGACCGTCAGTTCGCCGTCAGCGTTTTTATGGACCAGATGCATTTCCATTGCGTATTTTTTACCGTGCACCGTGTTTTCGGATGGTGCATGGAAATGGAACTGCTGTAACGTCCAGCGCTGTTTATCAAGCGTGATGCTGTCGCGTGTATCGGCATTTTCACTCGCCTGGATAGTATGGCCGTTGTTTGTCAGAATGACCGGGCCGTCGATATAGTGCGTTTCCAGCGGAGAGATGTGGGCTTTGACCGTGTTGTCTATGTTGACCGGCGACTGATACATTCCGCTTTTACACGTCTTGTACGCCTCGTCCAGTTCGCCCCAGTGTTCCGGTGCGCCTTCTCCCTGATAGCTCCAGTGTGATGCGTAAGCCGTAGCCGAAATCATGCTCAGCGCCAGCAGCGCTGCCTTGCCTGAAATGTGTTTCATCGTATTCTTCCTGTGAATTTTATTATCCAAATCAATGATTAACATTATGATTTGTGAGGTTATTTTATCGAAGAAAGGATGAAGGGGGGAGAAAAAACCGAAGGGAAAAGGCGTGGTCAGACGACCACGCCAAAGGCTTATTTTTTACGACCGGTGATGCGACACCACTCTTCTTTCTCGACAACCGGGTCGAGCGCAAAGAGATCGGCGTAGGCTTCACAGACGCTGGCTGCCTGGCTGGCAAGGATACCGGACAGGCCCAGCAGACCGCCTTCAACCGGCAGCACGCTGATTAACGGCGCCAGCTCGCGTAACGGGCCAGCCAGGATATTCGCGACCACCACATCGGCTTTCATGGCCTCTGGCTGTGCATCGGGCAGATACAGTTCAAGGCGATCGGAAACGCCATTACGCTCGGCGTTATCACGGCTGGCCTGAATCGCCTGCGGATCGATGTCGATCCCGATGGCTTTTGCCGCGCCCAGTTTCAGCGCCGCGATAGCGAGGATCCCGGATCCGCAACCGAAGTCGATCACGGTTTTGCCTTCCAGATCCAAGCCATCCAGCCATTGCAGGCACAGGGAGGTGGTCGGGTGGGTACCGGTGCCGAACGCCAGACCCGGATCCAGCATTACGTTGACCGCATTTTCATCGGGAACGTCGCGCCAGCTTGGGCAGATCCACAGACGCTGACCAAACTGCATCGGATGGAAGTTGTCCATCCACTCGCGTTCCCAGTCTTTGTCTTCCAGCTGTTCGATTTTATGCGCGAAACCCGCGCCCAGCAGCGGATGGTTTTCCAGAATCGCCACGACCTCTTTCATGTCGGTTTCTGCATCGAACAGGCCGATAACGTCCGTATCACCCCACAGGCGCGTTTCGCCTGGTAGCGGCTCAAAGACCGGCGTGTCATGCGTGTCCTGGAACGTGATAGAGACCGAACCGGCCTCCATCAGCGCATCACTCAGTTCTTCGGCGTTCGCGCCGGTTGTGTTCAGTTTCAATTGGATCCACGGCATGGCAAAACTCTTTATTTATCAGTAGAAATCAGGGTGGCGGGTGGAACGGGACGGCCAAAAAGGTTACCCACCACAAACGCCAGTAAACTTAACAGTAACGAAGGCACGATCGGGTGAAAGCCAAGATACTGAATTTTCAACGTGGCGAGAACGGCATACAGGACGCCCCCGACAATCATGCCGCTTAATGCACCCGCGGCATTCGCGCGTTCCCAGTACAGCCCCAGCACCAGCGGCCACAGGAAAACGGCTTCCAGCCCGCCAAAGGCGAGCAGGTTCAACCAGATGATCATCTCCGGTGGACGCCACGCGGCCAGCAGCAGCAACGCCCCCAGCACCAGGGTAATCACCGCCGACATGCGCTTGAGGCGTCGCTCATTTTCGACCTGTTCAGGGCGCAAATTCAGATAGAGATCTTTAATGATCGTAGCGGAACTTTGCAGCAACTGAGCGTTGATGGTCGACATAATGGCCGCCATGGGTGCGGCGAGGAAAATTCCGGCGGCAAACGGCGGAAGTACTTTCACCATCAGGGTTGGAATGACCAGATCCGGTACGGTAAGGTCAGGGATCACCGCGCGTCCCAGCGCGCCCGCCAGGTGCATACCAAACATCAGGATTGCCACCACAATTGTCCCGATAATAATCCCGCTGTGTACCGCTTTGCTGTCTTTATATGAGATGCAGCGCACGGCGGTATGCGGCAGGCCAATCACGCCAAAGCACACCAGCACCCAGAACGAGGTCATAAAGGTTGGAGAGAGGATGTCATCCGCTCCCTGCGGCGAGACCAGTTTCGGATCGATCGCTTCCAGGGTTTCAACCGCATGGCTCAGGCCCCCTGCGGCATGCACGATACCCACCAGCAGAACGAGAGTGCCAATGAGCATCACCATTCCCTGCATCGTATCGTTCAGAACGCTGGCACGGAACCCGCCAAACGCGGTGTACAGCGCGATACTCACACCGAAAATGA
The DNA here is from genome assembly GCF_049236925.1 of Enterobacter cloacae complex sp. SYL003. Taxonomy (NCBI): domain Bacteria; kingdom Pseudomonadati; phylum Pseudomonadota; class Gammaproteobacteria; order Enterobacterales; family Enterobacteriaceae; genus Enterobacter; species Enterobacter cloacae complex sp. SYL003. Next base: position 13,362 of record NZ_JBMKJK010000008.1, read on the forward strand.
CCAGACCCGTCTCGTAGGGGATCCCGGCTGCCGTTTCCAGCAGACGTGCGCCGCCGATAAACTGCACCGTCATCGCACCAATAAACGCCACCAGCAGACTCAGGCTTGCCAGCCATACCAGCAAGCGACTCTGATAGCGGGCAAACAGCATATCGTTCAGCGTCACGGCATTGTAGCGACGGGCCAGAATGGCAAACTTTTTACCCAGTATGCCCAGAGAGAGCCAGATGGCAGGCAGCTGGATCATGGCCAGCAGTACCCAGCCCAGTCCGTACTTATAAGCGGCGCCCGGGCCACCGATAAACGAGCTGGCGCTGATGTAAGTAGCGGTCAGCGTCATGGCCAGCACGACGCCACCCATTGAGCGGCTCCCGAGGAAATACTCGTTCAGAAAGGTGCCGGTCGAACGTTTACGCATCGCATAAACCGACAGGCCAAACACCAGGAACAGGTAAGCGACAAGCGGCAGAATGACTTCAAGCTGCATCATCGTCCTCCAGGGAGATATCGCGATAGATGAATTTCACCATCGCCCAGCACAGCACAATAAACACCAGCGGCAGCAGCAGGCAGGCCATTTCAAACCAGTGCGGGAGGCCGGTAATGCCAATCGCTGAATCAGGTAAGTAAGCAGTTACTAACCATGCAGCGAGATAGAGAAGGGTCAGCCACAGCGCCCAGCGCGCTTCTTTATGGGCCTGAACAAAACGTTTGTCCATTTTTTGTCCCTTGTGGATGAAGAAAGCGGGGATTGTACATGATGGGGCTTTGCGATCCCCAGAAATAAAAAAGGCCGGATAATCCGGCCTTTTAGCAACACTGGTCTCTTACTTCTCGTTCAGACCGAGTTTTTTCTCCAGGTAGTGGATGTTAGTACCACCATTCTGGAAGTGCTCGTCGCTCATGATGCGCATCTGGAGATCTACGTTGGTTTTGATCCCGTCGATGATCAGCTCCTGAAGGGCGTTCTTCATGCGGGCAATGGCCACGTCACGGTTTTCGCCGTAGCAGATCAGCTTACCGATCATTGAGTCATAATACGGCGGTACGGTGTAACCGGCGTAAATATGGGACTCCCAGCGCACACCAAAGCCACCCGGCGCGTGGAAACGCGTGATTTTACCCGGGCTTGGCAGGAAGGTGTTCGGGTCTTCGGCGTTGATACGGCACTCTACCGCATGGCCTTTAACCACAACTTCTTCCTGTTTGATGGACAGCGGCTGACCGGCTGCGATACGCAGCTGTTCTTTGATCAGGTCAACGCCGGTGATCATTTCGGTAACCGGGTGTTCAACCTGAATACGGGTGTTCATCTCAATGAAGTAGAACTCGCCGTTTTCGAACAGGAACTCAAAGGTACCCGCCCCGCGATAGCCGATATCGACACACGCTTTGGCGCAACGCTCACCGATGTAGCGACGCAGTTCCGGCGTAATGCCCGGCGCTGGCGCTTCTTCGACGACTTTCTGGTGACGACGCTGCATGGAGCAGTCACGTTCAGCCAGATAGATCGCGTTGCCCTGACCGTCAGCCAGCACCTGAATTTCGATGTGGCGTGGGTTTTCCAGGTATTTTTCCATGTACACCATGTCATTGCTGAAAGCCGCTTTCGCTTCCGCTTTGGTCATGGAGATGGACTGCGCCAGTTCAGCATCGCTGCGTACAACGCGCATACCGCGACCGCCGCCGCCGCCAGACGCCTTGATGATAACCGGGTAGCCAATGCGTTTAGCATGGGCGCGGTTAGCATCCATATCGTCGGTCAGCGGGCCGTCAGAGCCCGGTACGGTTGGCACGCCGGCTTTTTTCATCGCGGTGATGGCAGACACTTTGTCACCCATCAGGCGAATGGTGTCGGCTTTCGGGCCAATGAAGATAAAGCCAGAGCGTTCAACCTGCTCAGCAAAGTTGGCGTTCTCAGAGAGGAAACCATAACCCGGGTGAATCGCGACCGCGCCAGTGATTTCGGCGGCGCTGATGATAGCCGGGATGTTCAGATAGCTTTTTACGGACGGAGCCGGACCGATACAGACCGTCTCATCCGCCAGCAATACGTGTTTTAAATCGCGATCCGCGCTTGAGTGCACGGCCACGGTCTTGATGCCCAGTTCTTTACAGGCACGAAGAATACGCAGTGCAATCTCGCCACGGTTGGCGATAACAATTTTATCCAGCATGTTCGCCTCGTTACTCGATGACGACCAGCGGCTCGTCAAATTCTACCGGCTGACCACTTTCGACCAGAATCGCTTTCACAGTACCTGATTTGTCTGCTTCGATCTGGTTCATCATTTTCATGGCTTCAACGATGCACAGGGTATCGCCTACGTTGACTTTCTGACCCACTTCGATGAACGCTTTCGCGTCCGGGCTCGGGGTGCGGTAGAAAGTACCAACCATTGGGGAACGTACGATGTGACCACTGATTTCTGCAGCTGCTGCAGGTGCGGCTTCTGCTGCTGGTGCAACGGCTGCGGAGAGCGCAGGCTGCTGCACTGGCGCAGCATAAGCTTGCTGCATTACCGGGAAGCTAGCGGCTGGGGCTGCACGGCTGATGCGTACAGACTCTTCGCCTTCAGAAATTTCCAGTTCGGAGATGCCTGATTCTTCAACCAGCTCGATCAGTTTTTTAATCTTACGAATATCCATGAGTGGGTTCCGTACTCTTGTTTAGTGTGATTGTGACAAGCGTTTTACCGCTGTCTGTAAAGCGTATGAATAGCCGTCTGCACCCAGCCCACATATCACGCCAGCGGCGATATCTGACAAGTAGGAATGGTGGCGGAACGGCTCTCGGGCGTGCACGTTACTCAGATGGATCTCGATAAACGGGATACTCACCGCGAGCAGTGCGTCGCGTATAGCAACACTGGTGTGCGTAAACGCGGCCGGATTGATCAGGATATAGTCCACAGTGTCTTTAGCCTGATGAATACGGTCGATGATTGCGTACTCCGCGTTTGACTGAAAATGGTCCAAATCCACATTCAGCGAGGCTGCTTCCGTACCCAGACGGTTAACAATTTCGCTCAATGTCAGCGTGCCGTACTTCTCTGGCTCACGGGTGCCGAGCATGTTCAGGTTCGGTCCGTTCAATACTAAAATTTGGAATTTGTCAGCCATTGTGCCGCTATCTCCTGCGATTTTCGGGTAAAAAACAACATATACCCTCAACACGCAATTGTCACCCTTTCAGAGGCCAAAAACCCCTGTCCGGAAAACCGAAGTCGCACATTATAACGATTTCGTAGCATTTGGCAGCTAAATACTGGTCTTATCAGGGAAGATTATCAACCGCTATCCGAAAAAGATTCGCGGCTGATAAATAATCTGCGGGAAAACGCACAGTTTCGTGGACTATCGTACCCACTGGCGGAACTTCTTGTAACGCCATGCTAAAAGGGCCAATGCCAGCAGGGCGTAGATGACCGGCTGAGGAGATAATATCTTCACCGACCACAGGTAATGGATGGGCGCGAGGATCGCGACAAGATAGACGAAGTTGTGCAGCAGTTGCCAGCGCCGTCCCATTTTTCGCTGCGCGTACTGCGTGGATGTCAGCGTCAGTGCCAGTAAAACCAGCCAGCTTACGATACCCAGCGTCAGATAAGGACGCGTAACCATTTCGCTGCCAAGGAGTGCCAGGTTGTTAATGCCCAGTTCCAGCAGGGCGTAACTGGTGAGATGCAGCGTCGCCCAGGCAAAACACCATAGCCCCAAAAGCCGACGGGTACGTATTAACAATGGCTGTTTAGCGTAGCGCGCCAGCGGTGAGACGAGCAAGGTCGCCAGCAAAAATTTCAGAGCCATCCGACCCGTAAAATGCTGAATATCTTTAGCCGGATCGGCACTGAACTGTCCCTGGCTGGCTGCCCAAAAGAGCCAGATAAAGGGGAGCAATCCGGCTAAATGCAGGAGTACCTTCAGCCAGGTTATCTGCTTTGCCGTTAAACGCACTTAGAAGTTCTCCCGTAAATTCAGCCCACGATAGAGGGATGCCACCTCATCTGCATAGCCGTTAAACAGCAGCGTTGGCTGGCGTTTAACATCCAGCGCGCCGCCGGAACCGATAAAACGTTCCGTCGCCTGCGACCAGCGTGGATGATCAACGTGCGGGTTAACGTTGGCAAAAAAACCATACTCATCTGGCGCTGCGAGATTCCAGGTGGTGGGTGGGCGTTCACGGGTGAGCTTAATGCTGACGATCGATTTGATGCCCTTGAAACCGTATTTCCACGGTACGGTCAGGCGAATGGGCGCCCCGTTTTGCGGCGGCAGCGCTTTGCCGTAAACCCCGACGGTGAGCAGCGTAAGCGGATGCATGGCTTCGTCGAGACGTAAACCTTCAACGTAGGGATACTCCAGCCCGCCGCCGATAAACCGATCCTTCTGGCCTGGCATCTCGTCCGGGGCATAGCGCGTCTGGAAGGAAACATACTTCGCGTTGCTGGTGGGCTCAACCAGCGCCAGCAGTTTATGCAAAGGGAAACCTACCCACGGCACCACCATCGACCAGGCTTCCACACAGCGCATACGGTAAATGCGTTCTTCAAGTGGGAAGCGGGTGGTGAGGTCATGATGATCCAGCGTCAGCGGCTTTGCCACTTCGCCATCAATCTTCAGCGTCCAGGGATCGGTTTTCATGCTCCCGGCGTTGGCGGCAGGATCGGCCTTATCGAGGCCAAACTCATAGAAGTTGTTATAGCCGGTGACTTTATCTTCCGGCGTCAACGTCAGTTTATTCTGCCACTGCGCCGGTTTCGTGAAGTTAAGCGGTGCGCCAGAGGGGGCTTTCGGGCGGTCGTTGCCCTTAAACCAGTCGAGCAGATCGGCGTGGGCCGCAGGGGTGAGCGTCAGGGCAGTGGCGCTGATGCCAAGCATTTTCAGGATCTGGCGACGCTGTAGCATAAAGACAGACTCGGACGTTACGTCGGCTTCCGTCAGTTTTCGGGTTTTCATGGCATCCTCCGTCAGGCGTTTTTCTAAGCATGACGGAGGAGGAGGGTTAGCGCGAATATGTCACGAAAATTTGAAGATTAGGCGATTTTAACCAGCGCACGACCGTGGAACTGGTTGTCCATGATTTTATTGGCGTACTCTGGCGCCTGGCTCAGGGTAATCTCAGTGGCGCTCTGCTCATAGAATGAGGCTGGCAGATCCCGCGCCAGACGTTCCCAGGCCTCAGCCCGCCGCTCGGCTGGGGTCATGACCGAATCGACACCCTGAAGACGCACGTTACGCAGAATAAATGGCATCACCGTCGTCGGCAGGGCAAAACCACCCGCCAGACCACAGGCCGCCACGCAGCCACCGTAATTCATTTGCGCCAGTACCTTCGCCAGCACTTTGTCGCCGACGGTATCTACAGCGCCAGCCCAGACCTGTTTTTCCAGCGGACGGGTCTCGGCGAATTCGTCGCGGCTCAGAATACGGCTTGCGCCCAACTGACGTAGATAATCATGCGTACTTTCGCGGCCAGAGACGGCGGCGACCTGGTACCCCAGCTTGTGCAGCAGCGTGACGGCCGTGCTGCCCACGCCACCGCTGGCGCCGGTCACGACAATTTCGCCAGAGTCAGGACGGATCCCGGCCTCTTCCAGCGCCATCACGCAGAGCATGGCGGTGAAACCTGCCGTGCCGACGATCATCGCCTTACGGCCGTCCAGGCCTTTCGGCATCGGGACCAGCCAGTCACCTTTTACGCGCGCCTGCGCTGCCAGTCCTCCCCAGTGGTTTTCACCTACGCCCCAGCCGGTGAGCAGCACCTGCTGTCCGGCGTGAAAACGCGGATCTTCACTGGTATGCACGCGGCCAGCCAAGTCGATGCCTGGCACCATTGGGAAATTTCGGATGATTTTACCTTTTCCCGTAATGGCCAGTGCATCTTTATAGTTCAGGCTTGACCAGTCGATATCTACGGTCACGTCGCCCTCCGGCAGGCGGCTCTCGTCAATGGCTTGCACCGAGGCAACGGTTTTGCCGTCCAGCTGTTCTAAGATCAAAGCCTGCATACAGGGTCCTCACTAGGATTGATGATGGGAAAATATGTACTGAAGACTATACTCGCTCAATGAAACGCAGTGCCGATTTAACGCAATAAATTGCCAGATACACCAGGTTTGGTAGTATGCCGCATTTGAAATGCAAGTTAGCGCTCACTTGCGACCCCTTCAACCCACGGAGTAATCTCAAGGATGCGATTAACGACGAAGTTCTCAGCTTTTATCACCTTGCTGACGGGACTGACCATATTTGTCACGCTAATCGGCTGCTCGCTGAGCTTTTATAATGCCATCCAGGATAAGCTGGTTAACCGGGTAGAATCGGTTGCATCGGTTATCGACACTCGCCTGATTACAACCTCCTTCCCGGCACTTTCGCGTGAACTGGATGAGTTAATGGTGCCTGTGGATATCGTGCAGATCGACATTAAACAGGGGAAGCAGACCGTTTTCAGCCATACCCGTCAGGGCAGCTACCGTCCTGCCGGCACGGTAGATCAGTATCGGGACATAACGGTACGCTCACTTAAACATCCGGGTATGACAATCCATCTGATGTACCAGGATCCGATGAGCAACTATTTACGCTCGCTCATGACCACCGCGCCCTTAACCATCGCCGTTGCCTTGATCGTCCTGCTGATTTTCCTCGCCGTTCGCTGGCAGCGTCGTCAACTTTCCGGCCAGGAACTGCTGGAAACACGCTCGGTGCGAATACTGAATGGCGAGCGGGGTCCGCAGGTACGGGGATCGGTTTATGAATGGCCATCACGTACCAGTAGCGCCCTGGACGTGCTGCTCTCCGAAATCCAGTTTGCCAGCGATCAGCGTAGCCGTATGGACACGTTGATTCGCTCCTACGCCGCGCAGGATAACAAAACGGGCCTTAACAACCGTCTCTTCTTTGATAATCAGCTGGCTACGCTTCTTGATGACCCCGAAAAGGTGGGGACGCATGGCGTGGTAATGATGATTCGCCTGCCCGACTTCGATCTGCTCCGTGATACCTGGGGCCAGCGCGTGGCGGAAGAGAACCTCTTCACGCTGATTAACCTGCTGTCCACCTTTATTATGCGCTACCCCGGCGCGTTACTGGCACGCTACCACCGCAGCGACTTTGCCGTCTTGCTGCCGCATCGCACCTTAAAGGAGTCCGAGAGTATCGCCAGCCAGCTGTTGAAAGCCGTCGATGCGCTACCCCAGAGCAAAATGCTCGACCGCGACGACATGGTGCATATGGGCATCTGTGCCTGGCGCGGCGGTCAGTCGACGGAGCAGGTGATGGAACATGCAGAAGCGGCCACGCGCAACGCCGTATTGCAGGGGGCGAACGGCTGGGCGGTCTATGATGATACGCTACCGGAAAAAGGGCGCGGCAACGTACGCTGGCGAACCCTGATTGAACAGATGCTGAGCCGGGGTGGACCGCGCATCTATCAAAAACCGGCGGTCATAAAAAATGGTCATGTCCATCATCGTGAGCTGATGTGCCGTATTTTTGATGGGACCGAGGAGGTTATCTCCGCAGAGTATTTGCCGATGGTGCTGCAATTCGGATTGTCCGAAGAGTATGACCGCCAGCAAATCACCCGCCTCATTCCGTTTTTATCGTACTGGCCTGAAGAAAATCTGGCTTTACAGGTGACCGTCGAATCGCTGATCCGTCCGCGTTTTCAGCGTTGGTTACGTGACACGTTAATGCAATGCGAAAAATCGCAACGCAAACGCATTATTTTTGAACTTGCAGAGGCAGATGTAGGTCAACACATCAGCCGGTTGCGCTCGGTTGTGCGTTTAATCAATGCGCTTGGGGCTCGCGTGGCGGTAACACAGGCGGGTCTTACCCTGGTCAGCACCAGCTGGATCAAAGAGCTGGATGTCGAATTATTGAAGCTGCATCCGGGTCTGGTAAGGAATATCGAAAAGCGCACGGAAAACCAACTGCTGGTACAAAGCCTGGTGGAGGCGTGCAAAGGAACGCAAACGCAAGTATTTGCCGCAGGCGTACGTTCACGCAGTGAATGGCAGATGTTGACAGAGCGCGGCGTGACGGGCGGTCAGGGGGATTTTTTTGCCGCCTCTCAGCCGCTTGACACCAATGTGAAAAAATATTTGCAAAGATACTCTGTTTGACCTGCCGTTTACTTTGTTTTCACGTAGAATATCGCGCCTGTAGCTTTGAGTAAGACGAGCATAAAAGCCAGTGAACGACCTTTTATAGGTTACAAGTGAAAGTGAGGGACGCTGCTGTTTACTCAGCCCTGAGGGATTCAGGGGATGAATTTGTAACAAAGGAAACGTGCTGCACTAATTTTCACCGTAGCAGACGATTTTTGCGCCTTGTCGCTGCTGCGTGTGGTTGGTAAAGTAAGCGGATTTTGTTTTCCGCCCCAGCTTTCAGGATTATCCCTTAGTATGTTGAAAAAATTTCGTGGCATGTTTTCCAATGACCTGTCCATTGACCTGGGTACCGCGAATACCCTTATCTATGTAAAAGGACAAGGCATCGTATTGAATGAGCCTTCCGTTGTGGCCATTCGTCAGGATCGTGCTGGCTCGCCAAAAAGCGTGGCCGCAGTAGGCCATGATGCGAAGCAGATGCTGGGCCGTACGCCGGGCAACATTGCCGCGATCCGCCCAATGAAAGATGGCGTTATTGCTGACTTCTTCGTGACCGAAAAAATGCTTCAGCACTTCATCAAGCAGGTTCACAGCAACAGCTTCATGCGCCCAAGCCCGCGCGTACTGGTGTGTGTGCCGGTTGGCGCAACCCAGGTTGAACGCCGTGCAATCCGTGAATCCGCTCAGGGTGCCGGTGCGCGTGAAGTGTTCCTGATTGAAGAACCGATGGCTGCGGCAATTGGTGCGGGTCTGCCGGTTTCTGAAGCAACCGGTTCTATGGTGGTGGATATCGGTGGCGGTACCACTGAAGTGGCCGTTATCTCCCTGAACGGCGTGGTGTACTCCTCTTCCGTGCGTATCGGCGGCGACCGTTTCGACGAAGCCATCATCAATTACGTTCGCCGTAACTACGGCTCTCTGATCGGTGAAGCGACCGCAGAGCGCATCAAGCATGAAATCGGTTCTGCCTATCCGGGTGATGAAGTTCGCGAGATCGAAGTTCGCGGTCGTAACCTGGCAGAAGGCGTGCCACGCGGATTCACCCTGAACTCCAACGAAATCCTGGAAGCGTTGCAGGAGCCGCTGACCGGCATCGTGAGCGCGGTGATGGTAGCGCTGGAACAGTGCCCGCCAGAGCTGGCCTCCGATATCTCCGAGCGCGGTATGGTTCTGACCGGTGGTGGTGCGCTGCTGCGTAACCTCGACCGCCTGTTAATGGAAGAGACAGGTATTCCTGTCGTAGTTGCAGAAGATCCACTGACTTGCGTCGCCCGTGGTGGTGGCAAGGCGCTGGAAATGATCGACATGCACGGCGGCGACTTGTTTAGCGAAGAGTAGTCGGGTGTGAGAGGGTAGCAAATGGCTACCCTTTCTCTCTGACGCGAGAATACGCATAGCCTATGAAGCCAATTTTTAGCCGTGGCCCGTCGCTACAGTTTCGCCTGATCCTGGCGGTTCTGGTGGCGCTCGGGGTCATTATTGCCGATAGCCGCCTCGGTACGTTCAGCCAGATCCGAACGTACATGGATACCGCCGTCAGTCCTTTCTACTTTATTTCAAATGGTCCCCGTGAACTGCTCGACTCCGTGTCGCAAACGCTTTCATCGCGTGACCAGCTCGAACTCGAAAACCGTGCATTACGCCAGGAACTGCTGCTGAAAAACAGCGAGCTACTGATGCTGGGGCAATATAAGCAGGAAAACGCGCGTCTGCGGGAACTGCTTGGCTCGCCGCTGCGCCAGGATGAACAGAAAATGGTCACCCAGGTGATCTCCACCGTAAACGATCCATACAGCGATCAGGTGGTGATTGATAAAGGCAGCGTGAACGGCGTATACGAAGGTCAGCCTGTCATCAGCGATAAAGGCGTTGTGGGCCAGGTCGTGGCGGTTGCCAAACTGACCAGCCGTGTGCTGCTGATTTGCGATGCCACCCATGCACTGCCGATTCAGGTGCTGCGTAACGATATTCGCGTAATTGCCGCCGGTAATGGTTGTACGGACGATCTGCAACTGGAACACCTGCCCGCCAACACGGATATCCGCGTGGGTGACGTGCTGGTGACGTCTGGTCTGGGCGGTCGTTTCCCTGAAGGCTACCCGGTTGCGGTTGTCTCTTCCGTGAAGCTCGACACTCAACGTGCCTACACCGTGATCCAGGCGCGTCCAACGGCTGGCTTGCAGCGTTTACGCTACCTGCTGCTGCTATGGGGCGCCGATCGTAACGGCGCTAACCCGATGACGCCGGAAGATGTGCATCGCGTGGCCAATGAGCGCCTGATGCAGATGATGCCGCAGGTGCTGCCTGCGCCGGATGCAATGGGGCCACCTGCGCCCGTACCGGCTCCGGCGACGGGGTTAACGCAGCCGCTACCGGATGCGCCGCCACCGCCGCAAGTCTCGGGTGGAGGGCAGTAGTGGCCAGTTATCGTAGCCAGGGGCGCTGGGTAATCTGGCTCTCATTCCTCGTTGCATTGTTGCTGCAAATTATGCCCTGGCCGGACGACATTCTTGTTTTCCGGCCAAACTGGGTATTACTCATTTTGCTCTACTGGATCCTTGCCCTGCCGCACCGCGTAAATGTCGGCACAGGTTTTGTGATGGGTGCCATACTGGATCTTATCAGTGGCTCTACGCTTGGCGTCCGCGCCTTATCCATGAGCATTATTGCGTATCTCGTTGCACTCAAATTCCAGCTCTTTCGTAACCTTGCGCTCTGGCAACAGGCGCTGGTGGTGATGTTGTTGTCGCTCGCTGCGGATATCGTTGTTTTCTGGGCAGAGTTTTTAGTGATCAACGTCTCTTTCCGACCGGAAGTGTTCTGGAGTAGTGTAGTAAACGGTGTGCTCTGGCCGTGGCTGTTCCTGCTGATGCGTAAAATTCGCCAGCAGTTTGCCGTGCAATAAAAGGTTTCTATGACGTCTTTGTATCTTGCCTCCGGTTCTCCGCGTCGCCAGGAACTGCTCGCGCAGTTGGGTGTATCCTTCGAACGCATCGTTACCGGTATCGAAGAAAAACGTGCTGAGGGCGAAAGCGCTCAGCAGTATGTCTCCCGTCTGGCGCGTGAAAAAGCGCAGGCGGGCGTTGCATGCGTGCCGCGTGACTTACCGGTGCTGGGGGCCGATACCATCGTCATCCTCAATGGTGAGGTGCTTGAGAAACCCCGCGACGCAGACCATGCTGCGCGGATGCTGCGTAACATGTCCGGACAAACCCATCAGGTGATGACGGCGGTAGCGCTGGCAGACAGCCAGTACGTTCTGGATTGCCTTGTGGTAACGGAAGTGACGTTCAGAGTCCTCACCGACGAGGAGATCGCCGGCTATATCGCCAGCGGTGAACCTATGGATAAAGCAGGTGCATACGGTATTCAAGGGTTGGGTGGCTGTTTTGTCAGGAAGATAAATGGCAGCTATCACGCCGTAGTCGGCTTACCGCTGGTGGAAACGTATGAGTTGCTGAGCAATTTTAACTCACTGCGTGAGGGAAGGGATAATTATGACGGCTGAATTGTTGGTAAACGTAACGCCATCGGAAACCCGTGTGGCCTACATTGATGGTGGCATTCTTCAGGAAATTCATATTGAGCGTGAAGCGCGGCGCGGAATCGTAGGCAATATCTACAAAGGTCGTGTCAGTCGTGTACTGCCGGGTATGCAGGCGGCTTTTGTAGATATTGGGCTCGATAAAGCGGCGTTTTTACACGCCTCCGACATCATGCCGCATACCGAATGCGTGGCAGGCGAAGAGCAAAAGCAGTTTGCCGTGCGCGACATCTCTGAGCTGGTGCGTCAGGGCCAGGATCTGATGGTGCAGGTGGTAAAAGATCCGCTGGGCACCAAAGGCGCGCGTCTGACCACCGACATCACCCTTCCTTCACGTTATCTGGTCTTTATGCCGGGGGCGTCGCACGTCGGCGTGTCACAGCGTATTGAGAGCGAAAGCGAGCGTGAACGCCTGAAAAAGGTGGTCAGCGCCTACTGCGACGAGCAGGGCGGGTTTATTATCCGTACCGCAGCGGAAGGGATCAGCGAAGAAGACCTGGCCTCGGATGCGGCCTATCTGAAGCGCGTCTGGACCAAAGTGATGGAGCGTAAAAAACGCAACCAGACCCGCTACCGGCTGTACGGTGAGCTGGCGCTCGCTCAGCGCGTATTACGTGATTTCGCCGATGCGCAGCTCGACCGAATCCGCGTGGACTCCCGTCTGACGTACGAAGCCTTACTGGAGTTCACCGCCGAGTACATCCCGGAAATGCCGGGGCTGCTGGAGCATTACACCGGACGCCAGCCAATATTTGATCTCTATGACGTTGAAAACGAAATCCAGCGTGCGCTGGAGCGTAAGGTTGAGCTGAAATCGGGTGGCTATCTGATCATCGATCAAACCGAAGCGATGACCACCGTCGACATCAACACCGGCGCGTTTGTCGGCCATCGCAACCTCGATGACACCATCTTTAATACCAATATAGAAGCGACGCAGGCCATCGCACGCCAGCTTCGCCTGCGTAATCTGGGCGGTATTATCATCATCGACTTTATCGATATGAATAATGAAGACCACCGCCGTCGCGTGCTGCACTCCCTGGAGCAGGCGCTGAGTAAAGATCGCGTGAAAACCAGCATCAATGGCTTCTCGCAGCTCGGTCTGGTGGAAATGACCCGGAAACGGACCCGCGAAAGCGTGGAACATGTCCTGTGTAATGAGTGTCCAACCTGCCATGGACGCGGAACGGTAAAGACGGTGGAGACGGTCTGCTACGAGATCATGCGTGAGATTGTCCGTGTCCATCATGCCTACGACTCAGACCGTTTTCTGGTCTATGCTTCCCCTGCGGTGGCAGAGGCCTTGAAAGGGGAAGAGTCGCACGCGCTGGCGGAAGTGGAAATCTTTGTCGGCAAACAGGTAAAAGTGCAAATTGAGCCGCTCTATAACCAGGAGCAGTTTGACGTCGTCATGATGTAAACGCAGTTCGCTGCGAGATTTAAGGCTGACAAGGAGAGACGCGTGAGGCGATTGCCGGGGATTTTACTGCTTACAGGGGCAACGCTGGTCGTGATTGTCGCGTTGCTCGTGAGCGGGCTGCGTCTCGCCTTGCCGCATCTGGACAGCTGGCGGCCGCAGATCCTGGCAAAAATCGAATCTGCCACCGGTCTGCCGGTGGACGTGAGCCATATCGAGGCAAGCTGGCAGAACTTTGGCCCGACGCTTGATGCGCGGGATATCAGCGCCAGCCTGAAAGATGGCGGCCATCTTAAAATCAAACGCGTCACCCTGGCGCTGGATGTCTGGCAAAGCCTGCTGCATCTGCGCTGGCAGTTTCGCGATCTCACCTTCTGGCAACTTCAGCTGATGACCAACACGCCGCTGCAAAGCGGCGACAGCGATCGTGGGCTGGAAACCAGCCGTATCAGCGATCTCTTCCTGCGTCAGTTCGATCATTTCGATCTCCGCGACAGCGAAGTGAGCTTTATAACCCTTTCCGGACAGCGCGCTGAGTTGGCGATCCCACAGCTGACCTGGCTAAACGGGAAAGATCGCCACCGCGCCGAGGGGCAGGTGAATCTCTCCAGCCTGAACGGGCAGCACGGCGTTATGCAGGTGCGGATGGATCTGCGCGACGACAATGGCCTGCTGAACAACGGCAGGGTGTGGCTACAGGCAGACGACGTGGACGTGAAGCCGTGGCTGGGTGAGTGGCTACAGCAGAACATGCAGCTGGAAACCGCGCGCTTCAGCCTGGAAGGCTGGATGACCCTGACGAACGGGGCATTCGCCAGCGGCGATATCTGGCTTAAGCAGGGGGGCGCGAGCTGGAAGGGGGAAAACCATCAGCATCAGCTTTCCGTCGATAACCTCACCGCACACGTGACGCAGGATAAAGGCGGCTGGCAGTTCGCTATTCCGGATACGCGCATCTCCATGGATAACAAACCCTGGCCGCGCGGCGCGCTGACGCTGGCGTGGATGCCGGAGCAGGACGTCGGCGGTATAAACGGTAAACGCAGCGATGAGCTGCGTATCCGCGCCAGTAACCTGGATCTGACGGCGATCGAAGGGTTGCGTTCAATGGCCGCAAAACTCTCCCCGGAGCTGGGCGAAATCTGGCTGGCGACGCAACCGAGCGGGCAGATAAACCGGCTGGCGCTGGATATTCCGCTCCAGGCCACGGAAAAGACGCGTTTTCAGGCGGCATGGAAAAATCTCGCATGGAAACAGTGGAAGCTGCTGCCGGGTGCCGAGCACTTCAGCGGTAAACTGGAAGGAAGCGTGGAAAACGGCAGGCTGACGGCAGAAATGCAGGAAGCAAAAATGCCGTACGAAACGGTCTTCCGTGCGCCACTGGAGATCGAAAAGGGAAACGCCACTCTTAACTGGCTGAAGAATGACAAAGGTTTTCAGCTCGATGGTCGCGATATTGATGTAAAAGCCAAAGCGGTACATGCCCGCGGTAATTTCCGTTATCTACAGCCTGAAGGCGATGAGCCGTGGCTGGGCATTCTGGCGGGCATCAGCACGGATGACGGTTCGCAGGCGTGGCGCTACTTCCCGGAAAACCTGATGGGGAAAGCGCTGGTAGACTATCTCAGCGGCGCCATTCAGGGCGGTCAGGCGGATAACGCCACGCTGGTCTACGGCGGCAATCCACACCTGTTCCCGTATAAGCATAACGAAGGCCAGTTCCAGGTTCTGGTGCCGCTACGCAACGCCACCTATGCCTTCCAGCCGGACTGGCCCGCGCTGAAGAATCTGAATATCGAACTCAACTTCCTGAATGACGGCTTGTGGATGAAGACGGACAGCGTTGCGCTGGGCGGCGTAACGGCAAGCAACCTGACGGCAAACATCCCGGATTACTCCAAAGAGAAACTGCTGATTGATGCGGATATTAAGGGGCCGGGTAAAGCGGTTGGCCCGTATTTTGAAGATACGCCGCTGGATGACTCCCTGGCGGCCACTCTCCAGCAGTTGCAGTTAGATGGTGATGTGAATGCTCGCTTACATCTGGATATCCCGCTCGACGGTGAAATGACCACCGCCAAAGGCGACGTTCGTCTGAACAATAACAGCCTCTATATCAAGCCGCTGGACAGCACGCTGAAAAACCTTAGCGGTCAGTTCAGCTTTGTTAACGGCAATCTGAAAAGTAAGCCGCTGAAAGCGACCTGGTTCAATCAACCCGTCAATATCGATTTCTCCACCACCGAGGGCGACAAAGCCTACCAGGTGGCGGTCAATATGGACGCGAACTGGCAGCCGTCACGCATGGATGTTCTGCCGAAGCCGATTGAGAATGCGGTGGACGGCGCGGTGTCATGGAATGGCAAGGTCGCCATCGACCTGCCTTATCATGCTGGTGCGCGCTATAACGTCGACATTACGGGCGATCTAAAAAACCTCAGTAGCCAGCTTCCCGCACCGCTGAACAAGAAAAGCGGTGAAGCACTGCCCGTCAACGTAAAGGTTGCGGGCAACCTCAACAGCTTTGATTTAACCGGAAACGCTGGCGGAACAAACCACTTCAACAGCCGCTGGCTGCTTAACCGCAAGCTGACGCTGGACAGGGCGATCTGGACGACGGACAGCCGTACCACGCCGCCGCTGCCGGAGCAGGCGGGCATTGAACTGAATCTCCCGCCGATGGATGGCGCAGAGTGGCTGGCACTGTTTCAGAAAGGTGTCGGGCAAAACGTCGACCAAACGGCGCAGTTCCCGCAGTCCATTACCTTGCGCACGCCTGCGCTGACGCTGGGTGGGCAGCAGTGGAACAACCTGAGTATTGTCTCCCGGCCGACGGTGAACGGCTCAAAGGTCGAGGCGCAGGGGCGTGAAATTAACGGTTCGTTGACGATGCGCGATAACGCGCCATGGCAGGCGGCTATCCGTTATCTCTATTACAACCCGACCTTTACGGCGTCTAAAACACAGTCGACAAGTACGTCTCCTTTCAGCAGCAGTGGAACGTCGCGCGTGGATTTCAGCAACTGGCCCGATCTCCAGCTGCGCTGTGCGGAGTGCTGGCTGTGGGGACAAAAATATGGCCGTATCGACGGTGATTTTGCTATTCAGGGCAATACGCTGAGCCTCTCTGGTGGGCTGGTGGATACCGGCTTTGGCCGCATGACCGCCGCTGGCGAGTGGGTGAACAAACCGGGTGAACAGCGCACCTCGCTGAAGGGCGATATTAAAGGCAACAAGCTGGACGCAGCGGCTAACTTCTTTGGGATCAGCACGCCGCTTCGCGGATCGTCCTTCGATGTGAATTACGATCTGCACTGGCGCGCGGCACCGTGGCAGCCGGACGTTGCCTCGCTGAACGGTATCCTCAGAACCCGTTTTGGTAAGGGACAAATTGCCGATGTTAGCACCGGTCATGCAGGGCAAATACTGCGCCTGCTGAGCTTTGACGCGCTGCTGCGCAAGCTGCGCTTCGATTTCAGCGATACCTTCAACGACGGTTTCTATTATGACTCCATTCGCGGAACGGCCTGGATCAAGGACGGCGTGATGCATACCGATGATACGCTGCTGGACGGCCTGGAAGCGGACATCGCCATGAAAGGATCAGTGAACCTCGTGCGCCGGGAGCTGGATATGGAAGCGGTTGTTGCCCCGGAAATCTCCGCTACAGTGGGTGTTGCTACCGCTTTTGTGGTCAATCCGATAATCGGCGCGGCGGTATTTGCCGCCAGCAAAGTGCTGGGGCCGCTCTGGAGCAAAGTCTCGATTCTGCGCTACCGCATTACGGGCCCAATCGATAAACCGCAGATTAATGAAGTGCTGCGCCAGCCGCGCAAAGAAGCACAGCAATGATTTGACGTGGGCAGGTAATTGCCTCACTCTCAATAATATTGATTTTATACCGCCACTGGCGGCAACGAACGAGTAGCAATACGATGAGTCTGAACCTGGTAAGTGAACATTTGCTCGCAGCGAACGGCCTGAGCCATCAGGACCTGTTCTCCATTCTTGGTCAACTGACCGAACGCCGCCTCGACTACGGCGATCTCTATTTCCAGTCGAGCTATCACGAATCCTGGGTTTTAGAAGACAGCATCATTAAAGATGGTTCTTATAACATTGACCAGGGCGTCGGCGTGCGCGCCGTCAGCGGCGAAAAAACCGGTTTTGCTTATGCAGACCAGATAAGCCTGGCCGCGCTGGAGCAGAGCGCGCAGGCGGCGCGAACCATTGTGCGTGATACCGGCGACGGTCGCGTGAAAACCCTGGGTGAAGTGCAGCACGCTGCGCTTTATACCAGCATCGACCCACTGCAAAGCATGAGCCGCGAAGAGAAGCTGGACATCCTGCGTCGCGTGGACAAAGTGGCTCGCGCGGCGGATAAACGCGTGCAGGAAGTTTCTGCCAGCCTGAGCGGTGTTTATGAACTGATCCTGGTGGCGGCGACGGACGGTACGCTGGCCGCCGACGTGCGTCCGCTTGTGCGCCTCTCTATCAGCGTGCAGGTGGAAGACGACGGCAAGCGCGAGCGCGGCTCAAGCGGTGGCGGCGGTCGTTTTGGCTACGACTGGTTCCTCGGCGACGTTGACGGCGAAGCGCGCGCGGATGCGTGGGCAAAAGAAGCCGTGCGCATGGCGCTGGTCAACTTGTCTGCCGTGGCGGCACCTGCCGGTACGCTGCCGGTGGTTCTGGGCGCAGGCTGGCCTGGCGTGTTGCTGCACGAAGCGGTCGGTCACGGCCTGGAGGGGGATTTCAACCGTCGCGGGACGTCCGTATTCAGCGGTCAGATGGGGCAGCTTGTCTCCTCCGAGCTGTGTACCGTGGTGGATGATGGCACCATGCTCGACCGTCGCGGCTCGATTTCTATCGACGATGAAGGCACGCCGGGCCAGTACAACGTGCTGATCGAAAATGGCGTACTGAAAGGTTACATGCAGGACAAGCTTAACGCGCGTCTGATGGGCGTTGCGCCAACGGGTAACGGTCGTCGCGAATCCTACGCGCACCTGCCGATGCCGCGCATGACCAACACCTACATGCTGCCGGGTAAATCCACGCCGCAGGAGATTATCGAATCCGTTGATTACGGTATCTTCGCGCCGAACTTTGGCGGCGGCCAGGTGGATATCACCTCCGGTAAATTTGTCTTCTCTACCTCAGAGGCGTATCTGATTGAGAAGGGCAAAGTGACCAAAGCGGTGAAGGGCGCAACCCTGATTGGCTCTGGCATTGAGGCCATGCAGCAGATTTCCATGGTGGGTAACGACCTGAAGCTGGATAACGGCGTGGGCGTTTGCGGCAAAGAGGGTCAGAGCCTGCCGGTAGGCGTGGGCCAGCCAACCCTGAAGGTCGATAACCTGACGGTGGGCGGCACGGCGTAATTTTTTCATTTTCCCCTCACCCTAACTCTCTCCCCAACGGGGAGAGGGGACTGCTCCGTGCCGTCTTTTCTCCCTCGCCCCTTTGGGGAGAGGGCCGGGGTGAGGGGGGAGGCCTACTCTTTCCTTCTTCCCCGCATCCCCTGAAACAGCTCTGCCACTTCCACAAAATAGTCCGTCAGATAGTTAATACAGACCTGCACCTTCAGCGGCAGCTTGTCCTTTTCGGTATAGAGCGCGTACACCGGGCGCGGATCCGACTGGTAGCGCGGGAAGAGGATCTCCAGTTCGCCGCTGTTGATCTCGTTGATCACCCACATCAGCGGCACGTAGGCGATCCCGGCCCCGGCCACCAGCCAGCGTGAGATGGTCATCGGATCGTTGGTCACGAAGCGGCCTTCAGGCAGCAGTTTGGTGGAAAGCCCCTCTGGCGCGATCAATTCAAATTCGTTATCTGGGCGAACGCTGTATTCCAGCCACGAGTGGTTGCTCAGGTCGGCAGGTTTTTCCGGTACGCCATACTGTGCCAGATAGCTTTTCGAAGCGCAGACCACCATCGGCATGCTGCCCAGTCGACGCGAGAACAGGCTCGAGTCCTGCAATGCGCCAACGCGGATCACCACGTCTAACCCATCGGCAATCAGATCCGGTGCCGGAATACCCGTTACCAGATTAACGGTTAAACCGGGATACTCTTTCAGCATTTCCGCCGTCATGGCAGCGAGAACATTTTGTGCCATAGTTGAAGAACACCCGATACGCAGCGTGCCGATAGGCGTGTTGTTAAAGGCGTAGAGCTGCTCGTGAACATCCTGCACTTCATGCAGCATTCGACGGCAGCCCTGATAGTAAATTTTACCCGCTTCCGTCAGCCCAATGCTGCGGGTGCTGCGGTTGAGCAGCTTCACCTGGAGCTCATCTTCCAGTTTTGACACTGTCTGGCTAATGGATGAGACGCTCATTTGTAGCTGACGTGCTGCGGCGGTAAAAGAGCCTTGCTCAACCACTTTCGCAAAGACGGACATGCGTTTTAGACGTTCCATTATTCACTCTGGCTTAAAAGTGATTTAGATCACATATGATAGATAACAGCATAACAGTTACGTTAATATATTATTAATTACATAACGGCTGCGCCACTCTCACCCGGCAATTCATGCTCTCCTGCGGCGGCGTGAGCTTAATAATCCAGTAACCTGCATCTCTTTAATCAAGGTCAACATGAGTCTGTTTCCCGTTATCGTGGTGTTCGGTCTGTCGTTCCCACCGATATTTTTCGAGCTTCTTTTATCACTGGCGATCTTCTGGCTGGTGCGCAAGGTGCTGGTCCCTACCGGGATTTATGATTTCGTCTGGCATCCTGCATTGTTTAATACCGCGCTGTATTGCTGCCTGTTCTATTTAATATCGCGCATGTTTGTCTGAGGTTGATGTGAAAACGCTAACAAGAAAAATCTCCCGCACTGCCATCACTATGGCGCTGGTCATCCTGGCGTTCATCGCTATTTTTCGCGCCTGGGTTTATTACACCGAATCCCCGTGGACGCGCGATGCGCGTTTCAGCGCGGAGGTGGTCGCGATAGCGCCCGATGTCGCCGGTCTCATTACGGCGGTCAATGTCCACGATAACCAGCTGGTGAAAAAAGATCAGGTACTGTTCACTATCGACCAGCCGCGCTATCAAAAAGCGCTGGAAGAAGCGGAAGCCGATGTAGCGTATTACAACGCGCTGGCCGCTGAAAAACGCCGTGAAGCAGGACGTCGTAACAAGCTGGGCATCCAGGCCATGTCCCGGGAAGAGATTGATCAGTCCAATAACGTGCTGCAAACCGTGCTGCATCAGCTGGCAAAAGCGCAGGCGACGCGCGATCTGGCGAAGCTCGATCTGGAACGTACCGTTATCCGCGCCCCGTCTGATGGCTGGGTAACCAACCTCAACGTCTATGCGGGTGAGTTTATCACGCGCGGCTCCACCGCCGTGGCGCTGGTGAAACAGAACTCCTTCTACGTCCTCGCCTATATGGAAGAGACCAAGCTGGAAGGCGTGCGTCCGGGCTATCGCGCCGAAATCACGCCGCTCGGCAGCAACCGGGTCCTGAAAGGAACCGTGGACAGCGTGGCCGCGGGGGTGACCAACGCCAGCAGTACCAATGATTCAAAAGGGATGGCGACCGTCGATTCTAACCTCGAGTGGGTTCGTCTGGCGCAGCGCGTACCGGTACGCATTCGTCTGGATGAGCAGCAGAGCAACCTCTGGCCCGCAGGCACCACGGCGACGGTAGTGATCACCGGTGAAAAAGACCGTGATGCCAGCCAGGATTCTATCTTCCGTCAAATCGCCCATCGCCTGCGCGAGTTTGGTTGATCGCTATGGGCATTTTTTCCATCGCCAGCCAGCACATCCGCTTCGCCGTGAAGCTGGCATGCGCCATTGTGCTGGCGCTGTTTGTTGGCTTCCATTTCCAGCTTGAAACGCCGCGCTGGGCTGTTCTGACCGCCGCGATCGTCGCCGCCGGTCCTGCCTTCGCGGCGGGTGGCGAACCTTACTCCGGGGCAATTCGCTATCGCGGGATGCTGCGTATTATCGGTACCTTTATCGGCTGTATCGCCGCCCTGACCATTATCATCCTGATGATCCGCACGCCGCTGCTGATGCTGATTGTATGCTGTATCTGGGCGGGTTTTTGCACCTGGGTCTCTTCGCTGGTGAAGGTGGAGAACTCGTACGCCTGGGGCCTGGCGGGATATACCGCGCTGATTATTATCATCACCATTCAGAGTGAACCGCTGCTTGCTCCGCAGTTCGCCGTGGAACGTTGTAGCGAGATTGTCATTGGTATCGTCTGCGCGATTGTCGCCGATCTGCTTTTCTCTCCGCGATCCATCAAGCAGGAAGTCGATCGTGAGCTGGACGCGCTGATTGTTGCCCAGTACCAGCTTATGCAGCTGTGCATTAAACACGGCGACAGCGAAGAGGTCGACAAGGCCTGGAGCGCGCTGGTGCGCCGCACGCAGGCGCTGGAAGGGATGCGCAGTAATCTCAATATGGAGTCTTCCCGCTGGGAGCGTGCCAATCGTCGTCTAAAAGCGATCAATACCGTCTCGTTAACGCTGATCACCCAGGCGTGTGAAACCTACCTGATTCAGAACACTCGCCCCGAAGTGGTAACGGATACCTTCCGCGAACTGTTTGATGAGCCTGTGGAGACAGTGCAGGACGTGCATCGACAGCTTAAACGCATGCGTCGTGTGATTGCCTGGACGGGCGAACGGGATACGCCAGTCACCATTTATACCTGGGTTGGCGCCGCAACGCGCTACCTGCTTCTGAAACGCGGCGTGATTAGCAATACCAAAATCAGTGCGGCGGAAGAAGAGGTGTTACAAGGCGAAGTGGTGATCAAACCGGAATCCGCCGAGCGTCATCATGCGATGGTTAACTTCTGGCGTACCACCCTGGCCTGTATACTCGGCACGCTGTTCTGGCTGTGGACCGGCTGGACGTCCGGCAGCGGCGCGATGGTGATGATTGCCGTCGTTACCGCGCTGGCGATGCGTCTGCCCAACCCGCGCATGGTCGCTATTGATTTTCTGTACGGCACCATTGCGGCGTTACCCATTGGCGCGCTCTACTTCCTGGTAATCATCCCCTCGACGCAGCAAAGCATGCTTTTGCTCTGTATCAGCCTGGCGGTGATGGCGTTCTTTATCGGGATTGAGGTACAAAAACGCCGTCTGGGATCGTTAGGTGCGCTGGCGAGTACGATTAACATCCTCGTGCTGGATAACCCGATGACCTTCCATTTCAGCCAGTTCCTGGATAGCGCATTAGGCCAGCTGGTGGGCTGTTTCCTGGCGATGATGGTGATCCTGCTGGTGCGGGATAACTCTCAGGCGCGGACAGGGCGCGTGCTGCTCAATCAGTTTGTGTCGGCCGCCGTATCGTCCTTGACCACCAACACCGCGCGGCGCAAGCAGAACCACCTTCCGGCCCTTTACCAGCAACTGTTCCTGCTGTTGAATAAATTCCCGGGCGATGTCGCTCGCTTCCGTCTGGCGTTAACCATGATTATCGCGCACCAGCGTCTGCGGAACGCGCCAGTGCCGATCAACGACGATTTGTCCGCTTTCCACCGCCAGCTACGGCGAACGGCGGACCATGTGATATCGGCATCCAGTGATGACAAACGTCGCCGCTACTTTAAGCAACTGCTGGAGGAGCTGGATATCTACCAGGAGAAACTGCGAGTCTGGGAAGCCCCGCCGCAGGTTACCGAGCCGGTAGAGCGGCTGGTGTTTATGCTGCACCGCTACCAGAATGCGCTGACAGACAGCTAACGAAGAGAAAACCGACGCCAAAAGCGTCGGTTTTTTTGTGGCTATACTTATTCTTGCAGGTTCAAACATTCAGGAAGGGAGGACACATGACAACCCAGGCTCTTCAGGACAGTATTCTTTTTCAGACCGGGTATCTGGTTAACGGTATCTGGAAAACACTCGACACCACGTTTGATGTGCTAAACCCGGCCACGGGCGAGGTGGTTGCGAAAGTGGCGAAAGCAGGGAAAGCCGAAACCGAAGAGGCCATTGCGGCCGCGACGAAAGCCTTTCCCGCATGGCGCGCAAAAACGGCAAAAGAGCGTTCCACGATCCTCTATCGCTGGTATGAACTGATTATCGAGAACAAAAGCTGGCTCGGGCGGCTGATGACCACCGAGCAGGGCAAGCCGCTGAAAGAAGCTGAGGGCGAGGTGGACTACGCTGCCAGCTTTATTCAGTGGTTTGCGGAGCAGGCCAAGCGCGCTAACGGTGAAATCATTCCTCCGGTTAAACCCGGCTCCCGTATTCTGGCCACTCGTGAACCTGTTGGGGTGGTTGCTGCTATCACGCCATGGAATTTCCCGATGGCTATGCTCACCCGTAAGCTCGGCCCGGCGCTGGCAGCAGGATGTACCGGCGTCATCAAGCCTGCAAACAACACGCCGCTGAGCGCCTTTGCGCTGCTGACGCTGGCGAAGCAGGCCGGTGTGCCGGATGGTGTGCTGAATGCGGTCGCGGGGAGCACCTCAGAAATTAGCGACGCCATTATGGCCAGCCATGACGTGCGCAAAATCTCGTTTACGGGGTCAACCGCCGTCGGGAAAACGCTGGTTCGCAATTCCGCTGAGACCATGAAAAAGGTATCGATGGAGCTGGGCGGCAATGCGCCGTATATCGTTTTCGAGGACGCGGATATTGAGGCCGCCGTCAAAGGCGCCATCGCCAATAAATTCCGTAACGCCGGGCAGGTCTGCGTCAGCGTAAACCGTTTCTATATTCAGGAGACGGTCTATGACAAGTTTGTCAATCAGCTTGCCGATGCGGTGAAGGCGCTGAAGGTGGGTAACGGTCTGGACGAGGGTGTCGTTGTCGGCCCGCTGATTGAGCCTTCGGCTGTCGAGAAAGTCCGTGAGCACGTCGAAGATGCGGTAGCGAAGGGGGCCACGGTGCTGGCTGGGGGTAAACCGCACGAACTTGGCGGCAACTTCTGGATGCCAACCGTACTCGGTGACTGCCATGAAGGCATGAAGCTGGCAGAAGAAGAGACCTTTGGTCCCGTTGCCGCCTGCTTCCGCTTCACGTCGGAAGACGAAGTGGTTATGCGCGCTAACAATACGCCTTACGGGCTGGCGGCCTACTTTTATACCCAGAATCTCTCGCGCGTGTTCCGCGTCTCACAGGCCATTGAGAGCGGCATGATCGGAATTAATGAATGTGCGGTCTCGACCGAGCTGGGTCCGTTTGGGGGCGTAAAAGAGTCCGGGCTGGGACGCGAGGGGTCCGTGCTGGGGCTGGAGGAGTTTCTGGAAGTTAAAACCCTGCATATCGGGGGCTTATAATAGACAGGGCGGCATCTGCCGCCCGCCTGTACCGGGTGGCTGGCAATGAAAATTTATACCTTTGATTTTGACGAAATTGATAGTCAGGAAGACTTCTACCGCGAGTTTATCCGGGCGTTCGACCTGGAGCGGGGCAGCGTAAACAATCTTGATATGCTGTGGGATGTGGTTACCGGCGACAGGCTGCCGTTACCGCTGGAAATCGAATTTACCCATCTGCCTGAAAAACTGCGCAGACGCTTTGGCGCATTGATTTTATTGTTTGATGAAGCGGAGGAGGAGCTGGAAGGGCAACTGCGTTTCAACGTGCGCCAGTGATAAAAAAGCCCCTGACCGGGAGGTCAGGGGCAAGTCGTATGATGAGATACGACGAGGGTTTATTTGTACAGTTCTGCGGTAGCGTGCCAGTGGTCGCCACTGCGCGCTTCGATGATGCGATAAGATGACGCACCCTGTTCTTCCGCTTTTTTGTTCAGCATTTCGTGCATGTCCATCGGAGAAGTACCGATGGCACCAACAGAAACGGTCCCGATAGCCTGACGGGATTGTGCCTGTTCGGCGTTAATAGTGTCGGCTGCAAACGCACCGAATGACAGGACTGACAGTACGCTCAGGGCAGCTACAGTGGTTTTAATTTTCATGATTATTTACCTCGTCAATTATTTTACTGGGGTCTTTGTTCTGTGACCCTCATCACAAAATCAAGTATACACTAATCACGCAAAAAATTAATACCAGACTAATGGTTTCGCCTGTTATTACGTGTTAAAAACATCATTTTTTATAACGGGAATGAATAAAAAAGGGCGTTACTCTGCAGGTGTTATGATTTTTTATTATGTAAATCAATTGGATAGGTGGCTTTGATTTTTAGTGCGATTTTACGGCAGATCATTCACTGAATGAATGTTAACAGGCGGTAAAAAGCACTATTTGCAAAAGCAGCAGGCAGAGAAAAGCAGGGTAAAACGAGGCGGCCGCAGAATGATCCCCGCAGCCAGGCGCTACGGGGCAGAAGATTACAGCTCCTGTTCGAACAGGACCAGAATCGCTTCGTAGAGGTCTTTCACCGAGAAACCATTTGCCGGGGTCGTAAAAATGGTGTCATCGCCGGCGATGGTCCCGAGGATCCCCTCTGCTTTACCCAGCGAGTCCAGCAGGCGGGCAATCAGTTGGGCTGCACCCGGGCTGGTGTGGATCACGACCACGGCATCGTTATAGTCAATGTCCAGAACCAGGTTTTTCAGCGGGCTGGAGGTCGTTGGCACGCCAAGTTCAGCAGGCAGGCAATAAACCATCTCCATTTTGGCGTTGCGCGTACGCACTGCACCAAACTTGGTTAACATGCGGGAGACCTTCGACTGGTTGATGTTGTCGAAGCCTTGCTCCTGCAACGCCTGAACAATTTCTCCCTGAGAACTGAATTTCTCTTCTTTGAGTAGCGCTTTAAACGCTTTCACTAATTCTTCTTGCTTAGACGAGCTTCGCATAAGTCACCCGGAATATGACGATAGAAACAACATTATTATGCATGTGGATGAATTTTTATGCAAATTATCTACCTGGCACCAGGCTGAAATAATGTTATGAAAGGGAGAGATTTTATCAGATTTCGTTATCAGAAAACATGCCTGGGTCACGCCGCGCAAATAAGCTTAAAAGTAAATTAAATGTTATCAAAATGATGTTGTTTTGGTGGCGTGGCAGGGTGTATTGTAACCCCCTCTTAATTCGTTGTTGCCCACAGCCTGATAGCATTCGGGTGAAGGTCAAAGACGTGCGACCTCAAATTCTTTAGCGATGAAAATTGTAATTAATGACGTGCTGAATTATGGTCGCCGCAACGGAGTTACAGATACTTAAGTTAACCATAATAAGGAGTTTAGGATGAAAGTCGCAGTCCTCGGCGCTGCTGGTGGTATCGGCCAGGCGCTTGCCCTACTACTGAAAACCCAACTGCCTTCAGGCTCAGAACTCTCCCTGTACGATATTGCTCCGGTAACCCCAGGTGTGGCGGTTGACCTGAGCCACATCCCGACAGCTGTGAAAATCAAAGGCTTCTCCGGTGAAGATGCGCGTCCTGCGTTGCAGGGTGCCGATGTGGTGCTGATCTCCGCGGGTGTTGCACGTAAACCGGGTATGGATCGTTCAGACCTGTTCAACGTCAACGCGGGCATCGTGAAAAACTTGGTTCAGCAGATCGCTGAAACCTGCCCGAAAGCGTGCATCGGTATCATCACCAACCCGGTGAACACCACCGTTGCCATCGCAGCAGAAGTGCTGAAGAAAGCGGGCGTTTACGACAAGAACAAACTGTTCGGCGTAACTACGCTGGATATCATCCGTTCCAATACCTTCGTGGCTGAGCTGAAAGGCAAGCAGCCAACGGAAGTGGAAGTGCCGGTTATCGGCGGACACTCTGGCGTGACCATCCTGCCTCTGCTGTCGCAGATCCCGGGCGTGAGCTTCACCGAGCAGGAAGTGGCTGACCTGACCAAACGTATTCAGAATGCAGGCACCGAAGTGGTGGAAGCGAAGGCGGGTGGCGGTTCTGCAACCCTGTCTATGGGCCAGGCGGCGGCGCGTTTCGGCCTGTCTCTGGTTCGCGCGCTGCAGGGCGAGAAAAACGTGGTTGAATGCGCTTACGTAGAAGGCGACGGTGAACACGCGCGCTTCTTCTCTCAGCCGCTGCTGCTGGGTAAAAACGGCGTTGAAGAGCGTAAGTCTATCGGCACGCTGAGCGCGTTTGAGCAAAACGCGATGGAAGGCATGCTGGATACGCTGAAGAAAGACATCACGCTGGGCGAAGAGTTCGTTAACAAGTGATCTTGTCCCGGTAAAAAAAACGGAGCGCTAAGCTCCGTTTTTTTATGCCCGTCAGTTAGTGGCCGGGTATTCCTGGATGGTGACCTGAATCGTGAGCTTCTTGTCATTACGCATGACTTCTACGGGGATGATAGAGCCCGGTCGAATTT
Source organism: Enterobacter cloacae complex sp. SYL003 (assembly GCF_049236925.1). Classification (NCBI taxonomy): domain Bacteria; kingdom Pseudomonadati; phylum Pseudomonadota; class Gammaproteobacteria; order Enterobacterales; family Enterobacteriaceae; genus Enterobacter; species Enterobacter cloacae complex sp. SYL003. Next base: position 40,681 of record NZ_JBMKJK010000008.1, read on the forward strand.
CCGCCACCTGGTCCATCGTTTCAAGCGCAGAGACCGCCGGCGTGCCGTTGACGGAAAGAATAACGTCGTTCACCTGGATACCTGCATTGGCCGCCGGGCCGCCAGGTGCCACTTCGTTGACCACAATCCCCTGGATCTGATCGATACCACCGCCCTGCGTATGCATCGGCGCGATTTCACGCCCGCCAATACCGATGTAGCCACGGATCACGCGGCCATCGCGGATCAGCTTGTCCATGATCTTGGTCGCCAGCTGGAACGGAATGGCAAAGCCAATCCCTTCCGGTGTTTCGCCATCGTTGCTTTTGTCGAAGGAGAGGGTGTTAATGCCCATCAGTTCGCCCAGAGAGTTCACCAGCGCACCGCCGGAGTTACCGTGGTTGATCGAGGCATCGGTTTGCAGGAAGTTCTGCCGCCCTGACGGGTTCAGTCCAATTCGACCTGTCGCGCTGATGATCCCCTGAGTGATGGTCTGGCCCAGGTTATACGGGTTACCGATCGCCAGCACCACATCGCCGATATGCGGCGTTCGTTTGCGATTAATCGGGATAGTCGGCAGACCGCCCGTGGCGTTGATCTTCAGCACCGCCAGATCGGTCAGGCTGTCCGACCCCACCAGCAGGGCTTCAAACACGCGGCCATCCTGCAAGGCGACGATAATCTGGTCGGCATCGTTGATCACGTGTTTATTGGTGATGATGTAACCCCGGTCATCCATGATCACACCGGAACCGAGCGTGCGGATCTCCAGCTGGTTATGAGCGGAACTGTTAAGCCCGCGGTTATAGACGTTAACCACGGCGGGGGCGGCACGGCGTACCGCCTGATTGTACGTTGCAGGCGTTTCATCCGTGCTGTCGAACTGAGGAGCCGACAGTTTGTTGAACTGGCGTAAAGATGGCATAGCCACCAGCAGCAGACCGGCAACGATCAAACCAATGACAATTGAACGAAAGAGCTTTAAAAGCATGATGCGTGTGTCGTTAAAAAAGGAACGGTTTGCAGCATAACATGAGTTATCCGGACATCACACGCAGCGGCGATGCCCGGAGTCGCAAATGGTTAACGCAGTAAAATGTAGAGGGTGTCGTTGCCACGGATAATTTGCAGGGCAATGACCGCCGGTTTACTCTCCAGCACCTTACGCATTTCGGCAATAGACTGCACGCGAGTGCGGTTCACGCCCACGATCACGTCGTCCTGATGTAAACCTGCCTGCGCGGCTGGACTGCTTTTCTCAACGGCAGTGACAGAAATGCCTTTCGTGCCGTCTTTAAGCTGACCGTCGCTCAGCGTTGCGCCCTGTAGCGCCGGGGAGATCTGTTCTGCACTGGCGGAAGAGGAGGTGCTCTTGTCCAGTGTCACTTCCACGGTCAGCGGTTTGCCCTCGCGGATCAGGCCCAGCTTCACTTTAGCGCCAGGCTCCGTGGTGGCAATACGCGAACGTAATTCAGCGAAGCTGCTCAGCGGTTTATCGTTCAGGCTGACAATAACGTCACCGGATTTCACGCCCGCTTTCGCAGATCCTGAGTTGGGCAGCACTTCGCTGACAAACGCCCCGCGCTGGACGTTGAGCTTAAAGGCTTTGGCGATATCAGCGCTCATCTCCATGCCTTTAATGCCCAGCAGCCCGCGCTTAACCTCGCCAAACTGTATCAGCTGTTGAGACAGGGTTTTCGCCATGTTACTCGGAATGGCAAAACCAATCCCGATGCTGCCGCCGCCTGGTGCGAGGATAGCGGTATTGATGCCGATCAGTTCGCCGTTCAGGTTAAGCAGCGCACCGCCGGAGTTGCCCCGGTTGATGGAGGCATCGGTCTGGATGAAATTTTCCAGCCCTTCGAGATTCAGGCCGCTGCGCCCCAGGGCAGAGACAATCCCGGAGGTGGCGGTCTGCCCTAAACCGAACGGATTACCGACCGCGACGGCAAAATCACCCACGCGCAGCTTATCGGAATCGGCGATGGCGATCTGGGTCAGGTTGCTGGGGTTTTGCACCTGTAGCAGGGCGATATCACTCTGATCGTCACCGCCGATCAGTTTGGCGTCAAACTCCCGGCCATCGTTCAGCTGAACGCTGATTTTATCAGCCTGGCTGATCACGTGGTTATTGGTCAGGATATAGCCTTTGGCCGCGTCGATAATCACGCCCGAACCAAGGCCTTCAAACGGCTGAGCCTGCTGATCCGGCGCCTCTTCGCCAAAATATTTCTTCAGCTCTTCGGGAATACGCTGGCTTTGGCGTGCCGTCCCTTCCACCTGAACGCTGACTACCGCAGGCAGGACTTTTTCAAGCATCGGCGCAAGGCTGGGAATGGCTTCTTGTCCTGGCACCTGCGAAGGTAGTGCCGCACTGGCGGGGAAGGACGCCGAGAGAGATAACCCGACACTTAACGCTAAGGCGCTCAACAGCTGGTTTTTTTTCTTCATCGATGCTGACTCTCGTATCCTGGAATGAAAAAGAACGGCCCCAAAAACATCTTGATGTTATTGAATTTTCAACCGCTGAACAATGAGGTGTTTGACTAAATAATAGCTGGGGACGGGAAGAAAGGACGGGCGCATAAGGTGCGCCCGTAAAATTTATTCAGGTTGTGCGATTAATCGCGTTTTACGCCACCGCGCAGCAGGCCGGACGCGCCGTCTGAATAGTCGCGTGGCATCTGAACCGGTGCCTGATCGTTACCGGCTTCAGAGTCCGCCAGACGATTGCGGAAGGGGTTGCTCTCCGCGGTCATTTCCGGCAGCAGGCTGCTGGAGCTTTTCGCCATGTGCTGGTAGAGCTGGCGATAATCTGTCGCCATGTTGTCCAGCAGCTCAGCGCTACGGGCAAAGTGGCTGACCAGCTCTTCGCGGTATTCTTCCAGTTCGGCTTTGTTCTTTTCCAGTTCGTATTGCAGTGACTGCTGCTGACGCAATTTGCGGTTACCGAAACGCATGGCCACAGCACCAATGATGATGCCGACGACTAAACCGATTAGCGCATATTCCCAGGTCATGAACTTCTCCCGTTGTCTTGTTGTTCCGTAGGGTGTTGGCTCGGCTCCTGCCTGTGCCTGATTATGCCACTATAACCGCTATTTCCGCAGAAGTGGAATCCTGACGTATCATCGCGTAGTGTAGAACGGCCTTTTTTTCATCAGCCACGACCGCTGATGAGGTTTAACTAAAGGAATAACAATAACATCATGCAAAACCTGTCCCCATCATCGCGTTACCAACTCGCCCTGAGTGAGGGCACACACCAGCCGGATGATGCCCAGCGTGAAGCGGTAAACCGCCTGGACACGATTTACCAGGAGCTTCTGGCGAAACCCGCCGATGCGGTGCAGAGCAGTGGGCTGAAGGCGGCATTCGGCCGTTTACTGGGCAAAAAAGAGCCCACGGTAAACGCACCGGTTCGTGGCTTATATATGTGGGGCGGCGTTGGGCGGGGTAAGACCTGGCTGATGGACATGTTCTACCAGAGCCTGCCCGGCACGCGTAAGCAGCGTCTGCACTTTCACCGTTTTATGCTCCGGGTCCATGAAGAGCTGACGGCGCTCCAGGGCGAAACCGACCCGCTGGAAATCGTGGCGGACCGCTTCAAGGCGGAAACGGACGTTCTCTGCTTCGACGAATTCTTTGTTTCCGATATTACGGACGCGATGCTGCTGGGGGGGCTGATGAAAGCGCTGTTTGCGCGTGGGATCACCCTGGTGGCGACCTCAAATATCCCGCCGGATGAGCTTTATCGCAACGGTCTCCAGCGGGCGCGTTTCCTGCCAGCCATAGATGCCATTAAGCAGCACTGCGACATCATGAATGTCGACGCTGGCGTCGACTATCGTTTGCGCACGCTGACGCAGGCGCACCTGTGGCTTTCACCGCTGAACGCCGACACAGCCCGCGAGATGGATAAACTCTGGCTGGCGCTGGCAGGGGCGCCGCGGGATAACGCGCCAGCGCTGGAGATTAATCATCGTCCGTTGCCGACGCTTGGCGTAGAGAACCAGACGCTGGCCGTCTCGTTTGCAACGCTCTGCGTGGACGCCCGCAGCCAGCATGACTACATTGCGCTTTCGCGACTGTTCCATACCGTTATGTTATGGGATGTGCCCGTCATGACCCCTCTCATGGAGAGCGAAGCGCGCCGCTTCATCGCGCTGGTGGACGAGTTTTATGAGCGCCACGTCAAGCTGGTAGTCAGTGCCGAGGTGCCTTTATATGAGATCTATCAGGGCGAGCGCCTGAAGTTTGAGTTCCAGCGCTGCCTGTCGCGCCTGCAAGAGATGCAGAGCGAAGAGTACCTTAAGCGTGAGCATATGCCATAAATGCTACCCTCTCCCCGTGGGAGAGGGGCTGTGGGTGAGGGCACCAGGCCTTAACAAACGCTACCCTCTCCCCGTGGGAGAGGGGCTGGGGGTGAGGGCACCAAGCCTTAACAAACGCTACCCTCTCCCTGTGGGAGAGGGGCTGGGGGTGAGGGCACCAGACCGCACAATACGCAACCCCGAAAAACCCATCCCAAATCACATTTAAGGGTCGATCTTTGACCTCAACTTCTCTATAATCTTGCGACCCCACGTTACGAGAAGGTTTTTTTCCCGAAACTTTCTATGTGTCGGCATGTGCTATTCGAAGGGGTAGGTTTGCCGGACTTTGTCGTGTGAACCTCAACTGACTAAACGTTTGGGTGTTCACCAACGTGTAACTTATTATTTGGGTAAGCTTTTAATGAAAACTTTTACAGCTAAACCAGAAACCGTACAGCGCGACTGGTATGTTGTTGACGCGACCGGTAAAACTCTGGGCCGTCTGGCTACTGAACTGGCTCGTCGCCTGCGCGGTAAGCATAAAGCGGAATATACTCCGCACGTTGATACCGGTGATTACATCATCGTTCTGAACGCTGACAAAGTTGCTGTTACCGGCAACAAGCGTACTGACAAAATGTACTACCACCACACCGGCCACATCGGTGGTATCAAAGAAGCGACCTTTGAAGAGATGATTGCCCGCCGTCCTGAGCGTGTGATTGAAATCGCGGTTAAAGGCATGCTGCCAAAAGGCCCGCTGGGTCGTGCTATGTTCCGTAAACTGAAAGTTTACGCAGGCAACGAGCACAACCACGCGGCACAGCAACCGCAAGTTCTTGACATCTAATCGGGATTATAGGCAATGGCTGAAAATCAATACTACGGCACTGGTCGCCGCAAAAGTTCCGCAGCTCGCGTTTTCATTAAACCGGGCAGTGGTAAAATCGTAATTAACCAGCGTTCTCTGGAACAATACTTCGGTCGCGAAACTGCCCGCATGGTAGTTCGCCAGCCGCTGGAACTGGTTGATATGGTAGAAAAACTGGATCTGTACATCACCGTTAAAGGTGGTGGTATCTCCGGTCAGGCAGGTGCGATCCGTCACGGTATCACCCGCGCGCTGATGGAGTACGACGAATCCCTGCGTTCTGAACTGCGTAAAGCTGGCTTCGTTACTCGTGACGCTCGTCAGGTTGAACGTAAGAAAGTGGGTCTGCGTAAAGCACGTCGTCGTCCACAGTTCTCCAAACGTTAATCTATTCTGCTTACGCAGAACGATTGGCGAAAAACCCGCTTCGGCGGGTTTTTTTATGGATAATGCGCAGGTTATCCACAGTAACATTTCATATATCTTCTCTTTTTCCACATTTCCGGCATCCCCTCACCACAAAGCCATCAAAATCTGGTAAACTATCATCCAATTTTATGCCCAAATATCGGTGAATACTCGATTTTTGTTCGATTCTTGAACAATGTGTTTTCTCTGGGATGGGCGATACATCATCTGGCTGGCCCCGTTGGGCTGGTAGCAGTAAAAATTCTGAATATACCTGGAGGTTTTCATGGCTGTCGCTGCCAACAAACGTTCGGTAATGACGCTGTTTTCTGGTCCTACTGACATTTATAGCCATCAGGTTCGTATCGTGCTGGCCGAGAAGGGTGTCAGTTTTGAGATCGAGCATGTGGAAAAGGATAACCCGCCTCAGGATCTGATCGATCTCAACCCGAGCCAAAGCGTACCGACGCTGGTGGATCGCGAGCTGACCCTGTGGGAATCCCGTATCATTATGGAATACCTGGATGAGCGTTTCCCGCATCCGCCGCTGATGCCTGTTTACCCTGTTGCGCGTGGTGAAAGCCGCCTGTACATGCAGCGTATCGAGAAAGACTGGTACTCGCTGATGAACGTTATCGTTAACGGTTCCTCTTCAGAAGCGGATGCTGCGCGTAAACAGCTGCGTGAAGAGCTGCTGGCGATTGCGCCGGTATTTGGTCAAAAACCTTTCTTCCTGAGCGATGAGTTCAGCCTGGTAGATTGCTACCTGGCACCGCTGCTGTGGCGCCTGCCAACCCTGGGCGTAGAATTCAGCGGTCCTGGCGCGAAAGAGCTGAAAGGCTACATGACTCGCGTATTCGAACGCGACTCTTTCCTGGCATCCTTAACTGAACCGGAGCGCGAAATGCGTCTCGGCCGAGGCTAATGACTGTGGAAATGTCACAACTTTCACCACGCCGTCCGTATCTGCTGCGCGCCTTCTATGAATGGCTGCTGGATAACCAGCTCACGCCGCACCTGGTTGTGGATGTGACGTTGCCGGGCGTGCAGGTTCCAATGGAATACGCACGCGACGGACAGATTGTACTGAATATTGCGCCACGTGCAGTGGGTAACCTGGAACTGGCGAACGACGAAGTGCGCTTTAATGCGCGTTTCGGCGGCGTGCCGCGTCAGGTTTCCGTTCCGCTGGCTGCGGTTCTGGCTATCTACGCCCGTGAAAACGGTGCAGGTACCATGTTCGAACCGGAAGCGGCTTATGATGAAGAGGTCGCCAGCCTGAACGATGATGGGACATCCGATGAACGTGAAAGCGACACGGTAATGTCTGTGATTGATGGCGATAAACCCGACCATCACGACGACAATGACCCTGATGACGATCCGCCTCCGCGCGGTGGTCGTCCGGCACTCCGTGTCGTCAAATAAACTTCATAAAGCACAATATTTTTTCCGAACCTGCACAACTGTGCAGGTTTTTTTATTTTCTGCATAAAATTACTCTCTAAAAAACTTGTGTCTTTGCAAAAGATATCGGTCTATTAATTGGCATGGGATTAATCTTGTTGGGTTATTTTCTGTAGGACAGTTAAATTTATCTTCAATAATGTTTTATTTTAATTTGATTGTATCCGATATCACCCTGTGAAAATATATATGTGCGTTAACAAAAACGGATTTTCTTTTAAGGACAAATTATGAATATCACTTTTAAAAAATTATTTTCATCTGCTGCTATTTGTGCAGCCCTCGCCATGTCAAATGCACACGCTGCTAATGATGTGACGTTGAAAGTTATTGGTAATATCGTTCCTGGTTCCTGCGTACCCTCACTGCCAAACGGTGGAGTGGTAGATTATGGCACAATGCCAGCTTCTACCATCAATCCAACTGGCACGGCGAATACACTGGTTCAGTTGGGGGCTAAAAGTATTACTCTCACTATTACCTGTGACAGCGATACCAGCGTTGGGGTGACTTCTACGGATAACCGCCATGATACTCGTGTGGGCCTGGGGAGCGCCGCTTATATTGAAAATGGGTTTTTCGATAATGTAAATGCTAACGCTTCAGGAAACGCCTATGGCTTGGGTAAAACGAGTGCGGGTGTGAATATTGGCTCCTATGTCATTGCAGCAGATCCCGTTAATACAACAACAGATGGTGTTGTCGCTGATCTCATTGCAGCCACAGGTACCGATACATCAAATTATACCTGGGTAAAATCCAGTACGGGTGCTTTTGCACCAGTTAACAGTGGCACAGGCCAGACACGTGTCTTTACGGCTGCTGCATCGGGAACCACCACACCAAAAGCTTTTAAAGTTATGAATATGCCGTTACGCATTACGACTGCGCTTCAGGACAACACTGTATTGGGTACAGGCGATACTATCACGCTTGACGGTAATGCCACGCTGAGCCTTGTTTATCTTTGATATTCGTTATTGCTAAATGCTGTAGAAAATAAATCGGGAAATGAAAATAATGGAATTTAAAAAAGTACTCTCGGCAGCAACCGTCGCCGTAGCCTTCGGTTTATCCGCTTTTGCTGCCCAGGCCGCTAACGATGTTACGCTGAAAGTTGTCGGTACGATTAACCCGGCTGCATGTACGCCGACCCTGCCTGATGGCGGCGTTGTAGATTATGGAACGGTACTGAACCAAAATATTGCACCGACCGGTGCGACAAACAAGCTGGTACAATTGGGGCAGAAAAGCATCACGCTAAATATCAGTTGCGAAAGCAACATGAGCGTTGCTTTTACCTCCACCGATAACCGCCTGGACAGTCGCGTTAACCTGTCTTCAACCGCGTTTATCGCAGGTAGCGGTACGGATAAATCAGACTTCAGCAACACCGCTGGTGCCTTTGGTCTGGGTAAAACCACCGCTGGCGTGAGCATTGGTGCTTACACCGTTGCCATCAATACTGAAGCGGTCACAGCGGATGGCGCGAATGTTGACACCCTGGTAACAGGGAGCATCACTGAAGGTCAGCGTTCCTGGGAGAAAGTTGCGCCAGGCCTGGGTTACCTCTGCTCGCTTAATGGCTGCACGGGCTACCAAAAAGCGAATACCGTAGCAACAGCCGGTACCACGCAGCCAAAAGCCTTCAAACAGCTTAGCGTGCCGTTGCTGGTTACCTCTGCAGTGCAGGATAACTCGGTATTAGGTACGACTGACGTAATTACGCTGGACGGTAACGCAACCATTAGTCTGGTATATCTCTAATAATTTAACGCTTAATTAACGTGGCAATGGTTAGAGTATTTAAAAGCCATTGTCACGCTTTTTTTGCATTAAAATAGCTTTCTCTGCCGCAAGAATAATAAAAATAATGCCGGTATGATTTTTATTTATTTATGTGAGTGGAAAGTCATGAAGAAAATTCTATATCTTGCGTTGTTGGCTGTAGCGACAAAGTGTTGTGCCACCGGTATGGTTCCAGAAACATCGGTTTTATTAGTCGATGCACAAAAAGGCGAAGCCAGTATGAATGTTAAAAATACGGATTCGCAACCTGCATTGCTTTATACAAACATTGTAGATTTACCTGATAGCGATAAATCTATTCGTTTAATCGTTTCTCAACCTGTAGTCCGTGTCGACGCCGGGGAAACACAGCGAATGCGTTTTCTGCTGCAAACCAGCAAACCCATGAAGTATGAAGAACTTAAACGCGTCACGTTCGAAGGCATTCCTCCAAAGGAGAAAGGAGAAGATAAAGTTGCGTTGACTATCCGCCAGGATCTTCCTGTTGTAATTCATCCTGCGGGTCTACCTGAGGAGACGCAGCCATGGAAATTTTTGACATGGAACAAAAAGGGTGATGGCCTGGTTATCAACAATCCCAGCGATTACGTTGTTCGTATAACGGCATCCTTTAAAACATTACCCTCAGGAAAAGCGGGTGTGCTGGATAAGACCTACATCCTTCCTCACACCTCGATAAAAACAACATTACCAAATTTCTCTGATAATAAAGTTGAATTCTATCCGGCGAGTCGTTACGGCTATAAAGGGGATCGCTTTACTACAGATTTGAAGTAAGCCTCTATAAGGACAGCAAAGGATATGCAGCAAAAAACGTTACTCGCCTGTCTCATTGGCCTGGTCTGTTCTGGCCAGGCAATGGCTCAGCAGATGGAGACTGCTGCCATTAATTTTGATCAGGAAACGCTTCGTTCACTGGGGATAAACCCGGACGTATCAAATTATTTCTCTCGCAAGACGAAGTATTTACCGGGTAGCGTTTCCGTCGCCCTGAAGGTGAATGGTGATAATAAAGGCAACGTTATTGCTCGTTTCGACAACAACGGCGATCTCTGTTTCGACAAACCTTTTATGGAGCAGGCAGGATTAAAAGTTCCCTCTGACTATGAGTCCGGCTGCTACGATTATACCGGTCATATCCCGAGCGCTATTGTGGAGGCTTCGCCTGCGCAAGAATCTCTAAGTCTGGTTGTACCGGCGGATCGGGTAGCAAACAGCGAATCGGATATCGGAGCTTATACTTCCGGTGGCACTGCTGCGCTGTTGAATTATTCTCTTCTCTCCTCGCGCAATGAGTTTGGTGACGGGCACTCTGACTATTCACAGGCCATGCTGGACGGTGGGGTCAATTTCGACGACTGGATCTTACGTACTCAGCAACTTCTGAGCCGGAGCGACGGAGAATTCGAGAGTAATAACTCGTCGACCTATTTGCAGCATACTTTTGTCCCCCTGAAAAGTACCCTGAGGGCGGGCGAGGTCAATATCAATAACTCCCTTCTTCAGGGTACGGGAATCTATGGTATCGAGCTTTCACCGGAGAGCGCCTTACAACAGGGGGGTAGCGGAGTGAGCGTGTCCGGTATCGCCAATACGCCTCAGGCCCGTATTGAAGTGCGTCAGCAAAATGTTCTGGTGTACAGCACACTGGTACCGGTCGGGCCGTTTAATCTCACCGATGTGCCGGTACGTAACGGCGTTAGCGATCTGAACGTGACGGTAGTGGAAACCGATGGCAGCCAGCACAGCTATGTGGTGCCCGCAGCGCTGTATAACCAGAGCGCAGGGGCGCCTTCAGGATATCACTTCGCGCTGGGACGAGTGAGCGATAGCTATAGTGAAACGCCATGGGTAGCCAGCCTTTCTGGAGGCTGGAAACTAAGCGAACGGGTGAATTTCAACGCAGGCTCAATCGTAGGCGAAGATTACCAGGCTGTCGCCACCAGCCTTGATACAGTGCCGCTACCAGCCTGGCTTGTTTCACTCCAGGCGAACCAGTCCAACGATTCGAAAGATTCACTGAAAGGGCAGAGGTACACGCTATCGGCAACATGGAGTTCTGACCCCGCATTTGGCATGGGGGCTAACGCCTCTGTTACGCATAAATCGCAAGACTATCGCGAACTTTTTGAAGCACTGGATGATGATTTCGACAGCGGTAATAAAAATGAGTATTCCGCCGGGCTGACCTGGAGTGTGCCCTACTTAGGCACGCTTAGCACCAGCTACTACCAAACGCAGGGTTATGATAAGTCAGATGATTCCCGCTTCATCTCTGCGGGTTGGAACAAGTCATTCAAGTACGCCACGATTTCCATGAACTGGCAACATCAGTTGAGTGCAGATGAGGAGAATGAGGATGATGGCGATCTGTTCTACGTCAACCTCAGTATTCCTTTTGGTGCCAGCAATAGCGTTAGCCTGTACAGCCGTCATGATGACCATAAAACGCGGTATGGCGCCTCTGCGCTTGGCGTTGTAAGTGATACCACATCCTGGTCGCTGGGAGCTGAACACGATCAGGCCACGAATCGCGATAATGTAAACGGTGGGATAAGCAGCAACCTTCACTATACGCAGCTTGGCCTGAGCGCCAGTTCGGATAACGAGAATAGCCGCAGCTATTCAGGATCGCTACAGGGGGGCATCGCGGTTCATGGACAAGGCGTTACGTTCTCTCCATGGGCGATCCGCGACACGTTCGCGATCGCTGCTCTGGATAAACCCGTCTCCGGTGTGAGGATTGACACGCCCCAGGGGCCGGTATGGACCGACTTCCGTGGTCAGGCAGTGGTACCGTCAGTGGGAGCCTGGCGCCCAGCGCGGGTAGAAGTGGATACGGAAACATTGCCGAAAAATATGGATATCGGGAATGGAACCCGTGTCGTCACGCTTGGCAAAGGAGCGGTAGGGCATCTTGATTTTACTGCGTTAACCCAGCGACGTGCACTGGTGAACGTTACCCTGGCAAACGGTAAAAAGCTGCCGAAAGGGATCGCCCTTGAGGATTCGCACGGAAATTATCTTACGACCTCAGTGGATGACGGCGTGGTCTTTTTTAACGATGTTGAACCTGCTCAACAGGTGGTGGCAAAACTGGATAACGGCACCTGTGCATTTGGTCTGAAGCTTCCGAAAGAGGCAAATACCGATACATTCTATGAAACTGTCAATGAGGTGTGTAAATGAAGGCGCTTTTTTTAGCCGTGTGCGCAATGGCGTTTTCTCTGCATGCTATGGCTGACTGCCAGTTAGTATCAAGCCAGCAAAAACTCAGCTATGGCCGTATGAGTGCCGCAGAGCGCCAGGCGGAAGGGAACAGGTTGATTGAGATGCCGGAGAAACAGATTGTCCTGAACGTGATATGCGATGAACCGTCGCGTATTCGTCTCTTTCTGGGCAGTAACGTACCGAAAGGGCATGAATTTGGTTTTGGTGATAACGGCGTCATGCGCGTTACTGCCGCGCAGGCAACGGTGGACGATCGTACAGTCAATCTGGCGGCTATCCATGCCGGCGACCCGTGGGTTACCAATGGCGGCGTGAGAGAGATCGCGCCAGCGCTTAACGAAGGGATTGCGTTTATCAACGGTCAGGAGCTGCGGGGAAAAACGGCGTCTGTCACGCTTACCATCAAACCGCGCTTCAAAAGTAACCATATTACGGACAGAGAAGTGTGGCGCGGAAATTTACGCGTAAGGATGGATGTACAATGAAAAAGCGTATAGCGCTATTACTCTGCGGAATGTCTGCCGCGTCAGCGGTATGGGCAACTGATACGGTCAATATTGATGTGGATGTCACCGTTGACGCTGCCGCCTGTACACCGGCGTTGAGCAATGGCGGTGTGGCAGATTTCGGCACGCGCTATGCGGGGTCGCTCTCCTCCAGCGCATTCACACAGCTTGGTACTCGCGATCTTACACTATCGGTGACGTGTGAATCTTCTACGGGAGTTGCGATTACCGCGCGTGATACCCGCGCCAGTTCCGTGGTCGTTGGCAAAGATAAATCCGGGCAAGAAGGGGTAAAATTCCAGATAAATAACGGTGCCTATGTGCGTGATACGACCCGCCTGTTTGGTTTAGGATTGACCAGCGAGCAGAAGCCGATTGGCAGTTATGGGGTGCAAATTAACGCGGCAGGCGTGACGGCAGCCGACGAAAGTGCCGCTGTTCAGGTGGAGATCGCCGGGGCCGCGACCAAAAATGGTCCATGGACGCGCACGACGCTATTGCCCTTGCCGACCCAGCAGGACTTTTTCTATACGTTTGTGCAAAAAGGCACGGATATTCCGCAGCCGATCTCATCGGCGGTTGTTCCGCTACAGGTGAGCGCCGCTGTCGCCAACGGGCTTGGCAGCGGGCAAGAGATCAAGCTGGACGGCGAGGCGGTGATTACGCTGGTCTATTTATAATCTCTTTCTGCAAAAGAATATCGAAAATAGACGCGCCAGTTCACCGCTGGCGCCGCGCTTACCAGGTCTGCAAAGAGGCTGCGGTTTGTAGACCTGATAAAGCGTAAACAGGCTGATACGTCTCCGGATGAGATTTCCTGAAGCGATAATTACCGTTTAAAGGTCACCGCTTCCGGCTGCGTCAGATGCAGCGTTGTCTGGCTGGGTACCGTCTCGGCGATAACCCGCCCGTGACGAACAGAATAACGCGCAGGCGTCTGGCGACGAACCGCATCAAAGCCATTTTCGGCCGGTAAAACAACCAGGTTCGCAGAATTACCCACCTTCACGCCGTAGTCCTGCAGGTTGAGCGTTTTCGCGCTGTGGGTGGTGATCAGATTCAGCCCGTCGTTAATCTGCCCGTACCCCATCAGCTGGCAGACGTGTAAACCCATATGCAGCACCTGCAACATATTGGCGGTGCCCAGGGGATACCACGGATCGAAAACGTCGTCATGCCCAAAGCAGACGTTGATCCCCGCCTCCAGCATCTCTTTCACGCGCGTTACGCCGCGGCGCTTAGGATAGGTGTCGAAACGGCCCTGAAGGTGGATGTTCACCAGCGGATTGGCGACGAAGTTGATGCCCGACATTTTCAGCAAACGAAACAGGCGGGACGCGTAGGCGCCATTATAGGAGTGCATCGCTGTGGTATGGCTGGCGGTAACGCGCGCGCCCATCCCGTCACGGTGCGCCAGCGCGGCGACGGTTTCCACGAAGCGCGACTGTTCATCATCGATTTCGTCGCAGTGTACGTCGATCAGCCTGTCGTACTTCTGCGCCAGTGCGAAGGTTTTGTGCAACGACTCCACACCATACTCGCGGGTAAATTCAAAGTGCGGAATTGCGCCAATAACGTCCGCCCCCATACGCACCGCCTCTTCCAGCAACGCTTCACCGTTGGGATAAGAAAGAATGCCCTCCTGGGGGAACGCCACGATTTGCAGATCGACCCACGGGGCGACCTCCTGCTTCACTTCCAGCATCGCTTTCAGCGCCGTCAGCGTGGGATCGGAGACGTCAACGTGAGTACGCACATGCTGAATGCCGTTGGCCATCTGCCACTTCAGCGTCTGCATTGCGCGGGTCTTAACATCTTCGTGGGTGAGCAGCGCCTTACGTTCAGCCCAGCGCTCAATCCCCTCGAATAAGGTACCAGACTGGTTCCAGCTCGGTTCACCAGCCGTTTGAGTGGTATCCAGATGGATATGCGGCTCAACGAAAGGGGGAATGACCAGCCCGCCTTCAGCATCAAGCACCTGGCCCGCAGGTGACGATGCCGCGTCCTGCGGTTCAATACGGCTAAAGCGCCCGTTTTCAATTGCGATCTGCCATAACCCCTCTTGCCCCTGTAAACGGGCCTGACGAATGGTGAGGGTATTATTCTGCATGGGGAGCCTCCGGGGCGGTAGCAAAGGTACGTCTGACTAAGGGGGTTAACAGAAGGTAGCTGAATACGCCACCGAGGACCGCATTCACCGGCACTATACCGGGAATAATATTCCCGGCAGCCACGCCGAGCGCGACCGAAAGAATGGCTACCCAGTTGACCGGCACAAAGGTAGCGCTATGGAAGCTGGCGTAGCGGCGGCGGTTGATCAGATAGTCGGCGATAATCACCCCACCGACGGGAGGGATCGCCGCCGACAGAAAGGTGAGCCAGCCGACAAAGTTATTGTACAGCCACAGCGCGCAGAGCGTGCCGATAATACCGTTAACCACCGACAGCGTGCGGCTGGAAAGGCCGGTCACGTTGGCAAAGCCCAGACCCGACGCATAGAGCGCGTTGTCGTTGGTTGTCCAGATGTTCAGGCCGAGAACGATAATGGCGGGCAGCAGTAGCCCCTGAGCGATCATCACGTCCGAGATATCCGCCTGTCCAACTGCCGCGGCGCCTGCCGCACCGAAGATAAACATCAGCGAGTTGCCAAGGAAAAACGCCACCATTGCCACCACCACGGCGCCTTTCGCGTTACGCCCAAAGCGGACGAAGTCGGCGGTCAGCGTTCCGGCGCTGATGAAGGAGCCGACGACCAGCGCCAGCGCGCCTGAAAAACTGAGCGGGGTCTGTGGCACCATCGCTTTTAAATGATCCAGCCCGCCCACGCCGTGCACCGCCAGCCAGACGGAGTAGCTGCCGAGGATAACTATCGCGGGAACGGCGATGATCGACAGAATCGTCAGCGCTGAGATACCAAAGAAGATGGTCATGGTCATCAACAGACCGGATACCGCGATCAGGATATTGACGTCGATGCCCGTGGCTTTACTCACCGGGATGGCAAACATCGCTACGCCGACGCCAAACCATCCTACCTGCGTACCGCCTAAAAGCATGGAGGGAAGCCAGGAACCTTTTATACCGAACGAGTAACGCGCAAGAAGATGGGTTGAGAGGCCGGTTTTTGCGCCAATGTAGCCAAGAAAAGCAGTGTAAATACCGAGGAGGAGATTGCCGAAGAGAACTGCGAGGAAGAAATCATTATAGGAAAGACCGGTACCGAGCGTACCTCCGGTCCACATACTGGCGGAAAAAAAGGTTAACCCTAACATCACAAAAGTGAGTGGAATCACGCCTTTCCGCGCCGCCAGAGGGACGGGGCCCTGGCTATAATTGTTATCTTGCGACACAACGCCTCCTTGAATTTTGGCCAAAAAATCCGCCGCATAATATACAGTTTTTTCATGAAAGCAAACGTTTACGTCAGGATTTACGCTGCTTTTTTGCTTAAAAAGGTATCATTAACTTAAGGGCAGGCTACTGAAAACAGGCTCCCCAGCGTTCCGCTTTATGCTTCTGCCGGGGAGTCAGAGGGGCTTACACTTCCAGGAAGTTCATGATCCCGTCAGCCGCTTTACGGCCTTCGGCAATCGCCGTCACCACCAGGTCAGAGCCGCGAACGATGTCGCCACCGGCGAAGATTTTCGGGTTGCTGGTCTGGAACGCGTTGTCGCTGCCTTCCGGCGCAATTATGCGGCCCTGAGAGTCCAGCTCTACGCTGTGCTTCGCCAGCCACTCCATGCTGTGAGGACGGAAACCAAACGCCATCACCACGGCGTCAGCCGGGATCACGTGTTCAGAACCGGCCACGATCTCCGCGCGACGACGGCCTTTCGCATCCGGCGCGCCCATCTCCGTGCGCGCCATCTTCACGCCGCTCACTCTACCGTTGGCATTCACCTCAATACCCAGAGGCTGGATGTTGAACTGGAACTCCACGCCCTCTTCACGCGCGTTTTTCACTTCGCGCTTAGAGCCCGGCATGTTCTCTTCGTCACGACGGTAGGCGCAGATGACGTGCGCCGCGTTCTGACGAATGGAGGTACGCACGCAGTCCATCGCGGTATCACCGCCGCCCAGCACCACCACGCGTTTGCCTTCCATGCTGACGAACGGCTCATCGGCGGTCTCACCGTAGCCCATGATCTGCTTGGTGTTGGCAATCAGGAACGGCAGCGCGTCGTACACGCCCGGCGCATCTTCGTTCTCCAGGCCACCGCGCATGGACTGATAAGTACCCACGCCCAGGAACACGGCGTCGTAATCCTTCAGCAGGTCGTCGAGCTGCACGTCACGGCCCACTTCCACGTTCAGTTTGAACTCAATGCCCATGCCGGTGAAGATTTCGCGGCGGCGGGTCATCACCTCTTTCTCCAGCTTGAAGGCCGGGATACCGAAGGTCAGCAGGCCGCCAATCTCCGGGTGGCGATCAAAGACCACCGCTTTCACGCCGTTACGGGTCAGCACGTCCGCACAGGCAAGGCCTGCCGGGCCCGCGCCAATAATCGCCACGCGCTTGTCGGTTTGACGCACGCCGGTCATATCCGGACGCCAGCCCATTTCGAACGCTTTATCGTTGATATAACGTTCGATGTTGCCGATGGTCACCGCGCCAAACTCGTCGTTCAGCGTACAGGAGCCTTCACACAGACGATCCTGAGGGCACACGCGGCCGCACACTTCCGGCAGGGTGTTGGTCTGATGAGACAGCTCGGCGGCTTCAAAAATACGCCCTTCGTTGGCCAGCTTCAGCCAGTTCGGGATGTAGTTATGGACCGGACACTTCCATTCGCAGTAAGGGTTACCGCAGGACAGGCAGCGGTCTGCCTGTGCTTTGGCCTGGCCTTCTGAAAACGGCTCGTAGATTTCAACAAATTCAATTTTACGGATCTTCAGCGGTTTCTTTGGCGGATCAACACGCTGAAGGTCGATAAACTGGTAAACGTTCTGGCTCATCTGAATTCCTTACTGCGCCTGCACGCGCAGCTCTGCTGCGCTACGACTACGGTGACCCAACAGGGCTTTAACATCGCTGGACTTCGGCTTAACCAGCGCAAATTTCGCAGAGAACGCCGGCCAGTTCGCCAGGATCTCTTCGCCGCGCGAAGAACCGGTATGCTGCACGTGTTCGGTAATTAAGCCGCGCAGGTGTTCTTCGTGGATGGCCAGCGTATCAACGTCCAGCACTTCCACCAGTTCCGGGTTCACGCGTTTGCGGAACTCACCGTCTTCATCCAGGACGTAGGCAAAACCGCCCGTCATGCCCGCGCCAAAGTTCACGCCGGTTTTACCCAGGACGCACACAATTCCGCCCGTCATGTATTCACAGCCGTTATCGCCGATGCCTTCCACCACGGTGATGGCACCGGAGTTACGCACCGCAAAACGCTCGCCCGCACGGCCCGCGGCAAACAGACGACCGCCGGTTGCACCGTACAGACAGGTATTGCCGATGATGCTTGCTTCATGGCTGCGGAAGGCTGAACCAACCGGAGGTCGCACCGCCAGCAGACCGCCCGCCATGCCTTTTCCGACGTAGTCGTTGGCATCACCGGTCAGGTATAACTCAACGCCGCCCGCGTTCCACACACCGAAGCTCTGACCCGCGGTACCGCTGAAGTGCGCGGTAATCGGATCCGACGCCAGGCCCTGGTCACCGTGCGTTTGCGCGATGTAACCGGAGAGGGATGCACCCACGGAACGATCGGTGTTGCGGATATCAAACCAGAACGTTTTGCTCTGCTTCTCATCCACGTACGGCTTCGCCTGTTGCAGCAGCTGCGCGTTCAGCACGCCGTTGTCGAACGGCGGGTTGTTCTCGGTGCAGTAAACCGCTTTGCCAGGATGCGGCTGAGCGGTTTCCAGCAGCTTAGACAGCTCCAGCTTCTGCTGCTTGGCCGTGAAGCCCTCAAGCTCTTTCAGCAGGTCGGTACGGCCAATCAGATCCACCAGACGCTTCACGCCCAGCTGCGCCATCAGCTCGCGGGTTTCACGGGCGATGAAGTCAAAGTAGTTAGTCACTTTGAACGGGAGGCCGTGATAGTGATTCTTACGCAGCTTTTCGTCCTGGGTAGCAACGCCCGTTGCGCAGTTGTTCAGGTGGCAAATACGCAGGTATTTACAGCCGAGCGCAACCATCGGGCCGGTACCGAAGCCGAAGCTTTCCGCACCCAGAATCGCCGCTTTGATGATGTCGAGGCCGGTTTTCAGCCCGCCGTCTACCTGCAAACGGATCTTGTGACGCAGGCCGTTGGCGACCAGCGCCTGCTGGGTTTCCACCAGACCAAGCTCCCACGGACAACCCGCGTATTTTACGGAGGAGAGCGGGCTTGCGCCGGTGCCGCCGTCGTAGCCGGCGATGGTGATCAGATCCGCATAGGCTTTCGCCACGCCGGTGGCGATGGTGCCAACGCCCGGCTCGGAAACCAGCTTCACGGAGATCATCGCTTTCGGGTTGACCTGTTTCAGGTCGAAAATCAGCTGCGCCAGATCCTCGATAGAGTAAATATCGTGGTGTGGCGGCGGGGAGATCAGCGTCACGCCCGGCACCGAGTAGCGAAGCTTAGCGATGTACGGGGTGACTTTATCACCCGGCAGCTGACCGCCTTCACCCGGTTTTGCCCCCTGCGCGACCTTAATCTGGATCACGTCGGCGTTAACCAGGTACGCAGGCGTTACGCCGAAACGGCCGGACGCTACCTGCTTGATACGGGACACTTTATTGGTGCCGTAACGGGCAGGATCTTCACCGCCTTCGCCGGAGTTGGAGTTGCCGCCGATGCTGTTCATGGCTTCCGCCAGCGCTTCGTGGGCTTCCGGGCTCAGCGCGCCGATGGACATCGCCGCGGTATCGAAACGTTTGAACAGCTCAGATGCGGGTTCAACCTCGTCAATGCTGACCGCTTCCTCACCCGGATTGAGGGCAATGAGATCGCGCAGCGTCGCCGCCGGACGGTTGTTCACCAGCTCAGCATACTGCTGATAATCGCTGTACTCGCCGCTTTGCACCGCCTGTTGGAGTGTGCGCACCACGTCCGGGTTATAAGCGTGATACTCACCCCCGTGAACGTATTTCAGCAGACCGCCCTGTTCCAGCGGCTTACGTGCCAGCCAGGCGCGTTTCGACAGGTTCACCAGATCCTGCTGGAAGTCAGCAAAGCCTGCGCCACCAATACGGCTGATCACGCCCTGGAAGCAGAGGTTGGCAACGTCGTCATGCAGACCGACCGCTTCAAACAGCTTCGAGCAGCGGTATGAGGCGATGGTCGAGATGCCCATTTTGGACATGATCTTGTACAGACCTTTGTTGATGCCGTTACGGTAGTTCAGCATCACAGCACGGTAGTCTTTGTCGATCGCGCGGGTATCCACCAGGCGGGCCAGTGTTTCGTAGGCCAGATACGGGTAGATCGCCGTGGCGCCAAAGCCTAACAGCACCGCAAAGTGGTGCGGGTCGCGCGCGCTCGCAGTTTCAACGATGATGTTGGCATCGCAGCGCAGGCTCTTGTCCACCAGACGCGTCTGGATAGCCCCCACCGCCATGGGTGCAGGTACCGGCAGACGGTTTTTCGCGATGTTGCGGTCAGACAGCACCAGCAGAACGGTGCCGTTACGCACCATCTGCTCGGCTTTGTCGCACAGCGCGTTCACCGTCTCTTCGAGGCTCGTTTCGGTCACGTCGAAGGTGATATCGAGCGTGTCGGCGCGATAGTGCTCCTCGGTCATGGTGGTGAGCTGTTTGAAATCGGAGTACAGCAGGATCGGTGATTTAAAGGTCAGACGGTGCGCCTGGCCTTCGGCTTCACAGAATACGTTCATCTCACGGCCGATGCTGGTGGCCAGCGACATGACGTGGGCTTCGCGCAGCGGATCGATTGGCGGGTTGGTGACTTGCGCAAACTGCTGACGGAAATAGTCGTAAATAATGCGTGGCTGGCTGGAGAGCACAGCAAACGGGGTATCGTCACCCATTGAGCCGACCGCTTCCTGGCCGTTTTCGCCGAGCACGCGAATAACCGAGTCCAGCTCTTCCGCGCTGTAGTTAAACTGCTTCTGGAAGCTCGCGAGGGTGTCATCGTCCAGCTCGCGGCTACCCACTTCTTCGTCCGACAGATCTTCAAACGGCACCAGACGACGCACGTTTTTCTCCATCCACTCTTTGTACGGATGGCGGCTCTTCAGATCGTTGTCGGTTTCAGCAGAGTGCAGAATACGCCCACCGCGGGTGTCGATCACCATCAGCTCACCCGGTCCGACGCGGCCTTTCTCGACCACTTCGTCTGGCTGGTAATCCCAGATACCCACTTCAGAGGCACAGGTGATGAGCTTGTCTTTGGTAATGACATAGCGCGCCGGACGCAGACCGTTACGGTCCAGGTTACAGGCGGCAAAACGTCCGTCGGACATAACGATGCCTGCCGGGCCATCCCACGGCTCCATGTGCATGGAGTTAAAGTCAAAGAACGCGCGCAGCTCAGGGTCCATATCCGGGTTGTTCTGCCAGGCCGGCGGTACAAGCAGACGCATGGCGCGTACGATATCCATACCGCCCGCCAGCAGCAGTTCCAGCATGTTATCCATTGAGCTGGAGTCCGAGCCGGTTTCGTTCACGAACGGCGCGGCATCGTGCAGGTCCGGGATCAGCGGGGTCTGGAACTTATAGGTACGGGCGCGGGCCCACTGGCGGTTACCGGTGATGGTGTTGATCTCACCGTTGTGCGCCAGGTAGCGGAACGGCTGAGCCAGCGGCCAGCGTGGAACGGTGTTGGTGGAGAAGCGCTGGTGGAACAGGCAAATGGCCGATTCCAGACGCAGATCCGCCAGGTCCAGGTAGAAGCGCGGCAGGTCAGCCGGCATGCACAGACCTTTATAGATGTTCACCAGGTTAGAGAGGCTACAGACGTAGAACTCTTTATCGTCCTGAAGACGTTTTTCAATGCGGCGGCGGGCAATAAACAGACGGCGTTCCATATCACGCGGACGCCAGCCCGCAGGCGCGTTGACGAAAATCTGTTCAATACGAGGCAGCGAGGAGAGGGCGATTTCACCGAGCACCCCTTCGTTGGTTGGCACATCGCGCCAGCCGACAATCGATAGGGTTTCACGCTGAAGTTCTTCTTCAACGATGCGGCGTGACGCGGCAGCTTTTTCAGGATCCTGATTCAGGAACAGCATACCGACAGCGTAGTTTTTAGCTAAACGCCAGCCGCGCTCTTCCGCCACGATGCGGAAGAAACGATCCGGTTTTTGCAGCAGCAGACCGCAACCGTCGCCGGTTTTACCATCGGCAAGGATGGCGCCACGGTGCTGCATACGGGCCAGTGCGTGAATAGCAGTACGCACTACCTTGTGGCTAGGTTCGCCTTCTATGTGGGCGATCAGGCCGAAACCACAGTTATCCTTCTCAAGGGATTTATCGTACAACATATCAGTGAACCTCCCCAGGCTCGTCGGGCTTCCCACTGAACTTTACCGTG
Organism: Enterobacter cloacae complex sp. SYL003; assembly: GCF_049236925.1. Lineage (NCBI taxonomy): Bacteria > Pseudomonadati > Pseudomonadota > Gammaproteobacteria > Enterobacterales > Enterobacteriaceae > Enterobacter > Enterobacter cloacae complex sp. SYL003. Next base: position 62,744 of record NZ_JBMKJK010000008.1, read on the forward strand.
GCGCACAGGCGCAGAAAGAGCATGGCGACGGGGTTAGCGTTTCATACGCGGACCTCGCATTCGCCCTCTTTTTCATCCTTTCGCGCAGGTAAACAAGTTTGAGGACTTGCTTCAGAGGGAATCTCAATTACTGCATAAATATGATGAGCAGGCCGCTCATCCAGAAAGCTTCCAGCGGATTCCCAACTTATCGGGAATTGGTACACAGGTCAAATGGCAATCTTATTTATACAAAAATGTGCTAAAGAGTGCTCATATTGTTGTTTTTATTGATTATTTCACTATTTTTACAACCACTTAAAGCGCCGGGAAGGTGCAGGGGAGTGTGATCTGACTCACTATATGAAAGCGGTATTATCAATGCAGCGTGCTGAAATGCAGATTTATAGCAGAATAATAATCTGGGGTGGCATTCAAACCCGCATAAAGTCACTGTTTTTCAGACCTGGCGCTATAAATGAAAAAAACCATCAGAACATAAGGAAAAGTAATTACGTGCAGGGTGAATGAAATCTCGGTAATCGTGATTATTTATTCAAATAGATAAAGGCCGTCCAGGGCGATTGATCCAGGTCATCGCCGACAGAGGCTAAAAATGGCAGGCTTGTCCCCTTTCTTCGGGACGGTCTATCAGATTATGCAGTTACAGAAATTAGTCAATATGTTTGGTGGGGATCTTTTGCAGCGCTACGGACAAAAGGTTCACAAACTGACGCTGCACGGCGGCTTTAGCTGTCCGAACCGCGATGGCACCATCGGGCGTGGTGGCTGCACCTTCTGTAACGTGGCCTCGTTTGCTGATGAAGCCCAACAGCATAAATCTATCGCTGAACAGGTCGCCCATCAGGCGAGTCTGGTGAACCGCGCGAAGCAATATCTGGCCTATTTCCAGGCCTACACCAGCACGTGGGCGGAGGTGCAGGTGCTGCGCGCTATGTATCAACAGGCGGTTGCTCAAGCGAACATTGTCGGGCTGTGCGTGGGGACGCGTCCGGACTGCGTGCCGGACGCCGTGCTGGATTTACTTAGTGAGTACAAAGAGAAGGGCTACGAGATCTGGCTGGAGCTGGGCTTGCAGACCGCGCACGACAAAACCCTGCACCGTATCAATCGCGGGCATGATTTTGCTTGCTACCAGCGCACCACGCGTCTCGCCCGCGAGCGTGGATTAAAAGTCTGCTCGCATCTGATTGTCGGCTTGCCGGGAGAAGGGCAGCAGCATGGCCTTGAAACGCTGGAAAAAGTCGTCGAGACCGGCGTGGACGGCATTAAGCTGCACCCGCTGCATATCGTTACGGGAAGCATTATGGCGAAAGCCTGGGAAGCGGGGCGGTTAAGTGGCATCGAACTCGACGACTATACGGTGACGGCGGGGGAGATGATTCGCCACACGCCGCCGGAGATTGTTTACCACCGCATCTCGGCAAGCGCCCGCCGCCCAACGCTTCTGGCACCGCTCTGGTGTGAGAACCGCTGGACGGGGATGCTGGAAATCGACCGCTATCTACAGGAGAACGGCGTACAGGGGTCGGCGCTTGGCCGCCCGTGGGTTCCACCGCTACCGGCGACGGCCGCCTAACAGACTTCCCAGCATGCCGCGCACTATCTGGTTGGTAATCTGACGCGTCGCGCTTTTTGCCATGGTCTGCACCACGCCATCGCGTTTGCCGCCGCGCGGCCCGGTGCTGCCGAACAGAATATCTTTCAGCCCGCCGAGAATACCGTCGTCCACGGCTACAGATTGCCCTTTGGCGGCAGGCGCATCCTGCGATTCGGCAGTCGCCTGCACCCCTTTTTGCAGCATCTCGAATGCGGATTCGCGATCCACCTCGTCTTCATACTTCCCGTACACCGGGGAGTGGTTGATCAGGCCGTTGCGTTCATCGTCCGTTACTGGCCCCATGCGCGAGCAGGGCGCAATCACCATCGCGCGCTCGACAACTGTCGGGCTGCCTTTTGCATCGAGGAACGAAATCAGCGCTTCACCGGTGCCCAGCGCCTGAATGGCGGTTTCGGTATCAAAGGCCGGATTGGCACGCATGGTTTGCGCCGCGGCTTTCACCGCTTTTTGATCTTTCGGCGTAAAGGCGCGCAGGGCGTGCTGCACGCGGTTACCCAGTTGCCCCAGTACGTTGTCCGGAATATCCGACGGGTTTTGCGACACAAACCAGACCCCGACGCCTTTGGAGCGGATCAGGCGGATAACCTGTTCAATTTTATCCAGCAGCACCTGCGGCGCGTCGTTAAACAACAGGTGCGCTTCGTCAAAGAAGAACACCAGTTTGGGTTTTTCCAGATCGCCTGCTTCCGGCAGTTGTTCGTAGAGTTCAGAGAGCATCCACAGCAGGCTGGCGGCGTAGAGCTTCGGCATCTGGTAGAGCTTCTCTGCGCTCAGAATGTTGATGATGCCTTTGCCGCTGCTGTCGGTGCGCATCCAGTCTTTGATATCCAGCATTGGCTCGCCGAAGAAATGCTCGGCGCCCTGTTGCTCCAGCGTCAGGAGCCCGCGCTGAATGGCGCCCACCGAGGCGCTGCTGATATTGCCGTACTGGTTCTGGAAGGATTTGGCGTTATCGCCAATGTACTGGGTGATGGCGCGCAGATCTTTGAAGTCGAGCAGCAGTAAGCCCTGATCGTCGGCGATACGGAAAATAATGTTCAGCACCCCGGACTGCACGTCGTTAAGATTAAGCAGACGGGCCAGCAGCAAAGGGCCGAGGTCGGAGACGGTGGCGCGCACCGGATGCCCTTTTTCGCCGAAGATATCCCAGACCACCACTGGATTACCGTGCGGCGTCCAGTCCGTGATGCCGATATTTTTCAGGCGCTCGAGCAGTTTTTCTGACGCCGTGCCTTCCTGAGCCACCCCGGTTAAATCGCCCTTCACGTCAGCCATAAAAACCGGCACGCCAGCCTCGGACAACGACTCAGCCAGCTTTTGCAGGGTGACGGTTTTTCCCGTCCCGGTCGCGCCGGTGATCAGGCCATGACGGTTCGCCATCGCGGGCAGTAAAAACAGCTCTTTTTCCAGCGTCCTGGCGATTAACAATGGTGTACTCATGATGCACGTCCTCTCGTAGTCCTGGGTGGAGTATAGGCAACCTGACGGCAAAATGTCTGCGTAAATTCCTCACTTTGCGGCGCATTATCCAGTGCGGACTATGCTTTTGCATACGGTAAACAAAATTTTGGGAAACTATGTCCAGATTCTTTTTTAACGACCGCAAACAGCTTGTCAACGATGCCATTGAAGGCATACTTCTCTCCGCGCCGCACGGTAATCTCGTCAAACTGGATATCGATCCGGCCATCCGCGTGGTGGCACGCGGCGACTGGGATAAAAGCCGCGTGGCGGTGATCTCCGGTGGCGGCTCCGGCCATGAACCGGCACATGCCGGGTTCGTCGGTAAAGGCATGCTTACCGCAGCGGTGTGTGGCGATTTGTTCGCCTCCCCAAGCGTGGATGCGGTCCTCAATGCCATTGTGGCGGTGACGGGCGATCGTGGCTGCCTGCTAATTGTGAAAAACTACACCGGCGACCGGCTTAACTTTGGCCTGGCAGCGGAAAAAGCCAAACGCTACGGCCTGAAGGTGGAGATGGTTATCGTCGCGGATGATATTGCCCTGCCGGATAACAAGCAACCGCGTGGTATCGCGGGAACGGCGCTGGTGCATAAGATTGCGGGATATGCGGCAGAGCAGGGGAAATCGCTAAACGACGTGCGGGATATAGCGCAACAGGCCTGCGATAACCTCTGGAGCCTGGGCGTGGCGATGCAAACGTGCAACCTGCCGGGCAGCGATGATGAAGAGGGGCGCATAAAACAAGGCCATGTCGAGCTGGGTTTGGGCATTCACGGCGAGCCGGGGGCATCGGTGGTGGATACGCAAAACAGCAAAGCCATTATCGACACGCTGGTGACGCCGTTACGCGCGCAGGCGGGTGACGGGCGCTTTGCGGTGCTGATCAACAACCTCGGCGGCGTGTCAGCGCTTGAGATGGCTCTGCTCACCAAAGAGCTGGCGCATTCGGCGCTGAAAGAGAACATTGCGTATCTGATTGGCCCGGCGCCGCTGGTGAGTGCGCTGGATATGAAAGGGTTTTCGCTAACGCTGTTAAAGCTCAGCGATTTCTTCGAGAAGGCGATACACGCCGAGGTCGAGACGCTGGGCTGGCAGAAGCCCGTCGCGTTCGCGCCCCTGCGTACCGTCCCCCATAGCGCCCTTCATGACCGCGTGGAATATACCCCATCGGACAATCCGCAGGTGAGCGAGGCCGTCGCTTCGGTAACGAAGACATTGATCCAGCTGGAAAACCGCCTCAACGCGCTGGATGCCAAAGTAGGCGATGGCGATACGGGCTCCACCTTTGCGCAAGGGGCGCGGGATATTGCGCAGCGACTTGAGGAGAACAACCTGCCCCTTAACGACGTGCCGACATTACTCCTGCTGGTGGGGGAGCGGCTGGCTACGGTAATGGGCGGGTCGAGCGGGGTGCTGATGTCGATCTTCTTCACGGCGGCAGGACAAAAGCTTCACGATGGACAGCCGCTACCAGAAGCATTGTTGAGCGGACTGGCGCAGATGAAGCAGTATGGCGGTGCAGATCTTGGGGATCGCACGCTGATCGATGCCCTGCAACCGGCGCTGGAGGCGTTAAGGGATGGCGATCTGCGGACGGCGGCGCAGGCTGCGCAGCAGGGCGCCGAAGCAACGGCGAAAATGGCGAAAGCCGGCGCGGGACGCTCGTCGTATGTCAATAAAGAGAATCTGGACGGGGTGATGGATCCGGGGGCAGTCGCGGTGGCGGAAGTATTTAACATATTGGCGCAGTAGCAAATGTAGGCCGGGTAAGGCGAAGCCGCTACCCGGCAAACTTACATCAGAAATCCGCTTTCAACACCACGCGGTAGCGGGCTTTGCCGTCGCGCACGTGCTGGATCGCTTCGTTGATTTTTGACATCGGATACAGTTCGGTGGTCGGTGACACTTTTGTGCGTCCGGCAAACTTCATCAGCTTGCGCAGCTCGTACGGTGTACCGGTCGCGGAGCCTGACACGCTGCGATCCCCGCCGATCAGGGTAAACGCCGGAACCGGCAGCGGCTTCATCACCGCACCCACGGTGTGGAAGTTACCGCCGTAGGCCAGGGCTTCAAAGTACGGCTGCCAGTCGAGATCGACGTTCACGGTATTGATGATCAGATCAAACTGACCCGCCAGTGCGGTAAGCGACTGCGGATCGCGGCTGTTCACCACTTTATCCGCACCCATCGCCAGCACTTCCTGCTCTTTCGCCGGGTTAGAGCTGAACGCCGTCACTTCACAACCCATCGCATGCAGCAGTTTGATGGCAATATGCCCCAGCCCGCCAATACCGATCACGCCCACGCGGCTGGTGGCAGTTACGTGATGCATCAGCAGCGGTTTAAATACGGTTATACCGCCACACAGCAGCGGACCTGCGGATTCAATATCAATGCTGTCCGGCAGCGGGATAACCCATTGCCAGTCGGCGCGTAGTTTATCGGCGAAACCACCCTTGTTCAGGATGGTCGGCGTAGCGCCCTCAAGGCAGTTGATCTGGTTACCGCTAATACAGGCGTCGCAGTGGCCGCAGCTGCGTGCCGTCCAGCCGATACCCACGCGCTGGCCCACTTTCAGCCCTTTGTCCTGCGCGGCGCTGCCGAGTGCCACGACGCGGCCAATGACTTCGTGCCCGGCAACCAGCGGATAGCTGGAAAAGCCCCATTCATTGTCGATCATCGAGAGGTCTGAATGGCAGATCCCGCAGTAATCCACCTGTACTTCGACGTCTTCCGCTTTTAGTTCGCCCGCATCGTACTCGTACAGCTCAAGTTCTGCACCCGCCTGCGGTGCGGCGTAGCTTTTTATCTTCGACATCGCGTTTCCCCTGTTTTGGTGTGAACTGTGAGTGTAGAGCATTCAGTTTACAGACGCTTAACAGAAGACGGCAGGAACAAAACTTACAGACTTTTCAGCATCCTGACTTCGCAGTCCACGTGGCCCGTGCAGCCCAGTGGCGCATCGATATGCTTAAAGCCCAGATGTTCATAAAGGCCAATGGCCTCTTTAAGGAAAGCGGTGGTTTCAAGGTAGCAACGTTTAAAGCCCTGTGAGCGTGCATGTTCCAGGGCGACCAGCGCCAGCTTTTTCGCCAGGCCTTGTCCGCGTATCGTTGGCAGGAAATACATTTTCTGGAGTTCACAGATATCCGGCTCGCTGCAGAGCAGGGGGGCAATGCCGCCGCCGCCCACGACCTGTCCGTCCTGCTCGATGACCCAATAGGCATGGCCCGGCTGGCTGTACAGCTGAAAAAGTTCGTCCAGATTGGGATCGGCCACGGTGTAGCCTTTGTCGGCGGTCAGGCCATATTCGGCCGATACCGTGCGGATAACGGCGGCGATAGCCGGGTTGTCCTGCTCAGTGATCCGACGCATTGTCGTCGCGACGGGGGTAATCACGCTCATAGCATTACTCATGACAAAAATTGACACACAACTGCTGTTAATAGCACCGCAGAAAGGGGAGTGCAAGCGAGGAGTTTTCAGGAAGGATACCCCTTACGCCCTGAAGCGTAAGGGGTAAAAGCATTACAGGGCTGCAATAACCGCCTGCTGCTCGATCAGTTTGGTCTTCGCATCGGCGAAGGCAACCAGACGCTCACGCTCTTTGGCGATGACCGCTTCCGGCGCGCGGGCCACAAAGCCCTCGTTCGCCAGTTTGCTTTCGATTTTGCCAATTTCCACGTCGACTTTCGCCACTTCTTTCGCCAGACGAGCCAGCTCAGCGTCTTTGTCGATCAGGCCCGCCATCGGGATCAACAGCTCCGCGCCGTCGATTATTTTGGTCACGGAAACCGGACCTTTATCATCGGCAGGCAGCACGGTGATGCTTTCCAGACGCGCCATGGTTTTCAGGAAGGTGTTGTTCTCGGTGACGCGACGAACGGCAGCTTCGCTGCAACCGCGCAGCAGCAGCTCCAGTGGTTTACCCGGAGCGATGTTCATTTCCGCGCGGATGTTACGTACCGCAACGATCGCCTGTTTCAGCCACTCGGTATCCGCAGACGCGGCTTCATCCACTTTCGCGGCATCGAATGCCGGGAACGGCTGGAGCATGATGGTATCGGCGTTTATACCGGCAATTACCTTCACGCGCTGCCAGATGGTTTCGGTGATGAACGGAATGATCGGGTGCGCAAGGCGCAGCAGACCTTCCAGAACGGTAATCAGCGTATTACGCGTACCGCGCAGCTCCGCCTCAGTGCCGCCGTTCATGACCGGCTTCGCCAGCTCCAGATACCAGTCACAGAACTGGTTCCAGGTGAATTCGTACAGGATGCCTGCCGCGATGTCGAAGCGGTAACTGTCCAGCGCGTCGCGGAACGATTTCACCGTCTGGTTAAATTCCGCCAGGATCCAGCGGTCTGCCAGAGACAGGGTCATTTCGCCGCCGTTAAAGCCGCAATCCTGATCTTCGGTGTTCATCAACACGAAGCGGCTGGCGTTCCACAGCTTGTTACAGAAGTTACGGTAACCTTCCAGACGCTTCATATCCCAGTTGATGTCACGACCGGTGGAGGCCAGCGCCGCCAGGGTGAAGCGCAGGGCGTCGGTACCGTGAGATTCGATCCCGTTCGGGAACTGCTTCTCGGTACGCTTGCGGATTTTCTCCGCCAGCTGCGGCTGCATCATGTTGCCGGTACGTTTTTCCAGCAGCTCTTCCAGAGAGATACCATCAACCATGTCCAGCGGGTCGATAACGTTACCCTTGGATTTGGACATCTTCTGGCCTTCGTCGTCGCGGATCAGGCCGGTCATGTAGACGGTATGGAACGGAACCTGCGGCTTGCCATCTTCGTCTTTGATGAAGTGCATGGTCATCATGATCATGCGGGCGATCCAGAAGAAGATGATGTCGAAGCCGGAGACCATCACGCTGGTTGGGTGGAACTGACGCAGCGCGTCGGTGTTTTCCGGCCAGCCGAGGGTCGAGAAGGTCCACAGCGCGGAAGAGAACCAGGTATCCAGCACGTCTTCGTCCTGGCGCAGCGCAACGTCAGCGCCCAGGTTGTTTTCCTGACGCACTTCCTCTTCGGTGCGGCCAACGTAGACGTTGCCTTCATTGTCGTACCACGCCGGGATACGGTGACCCCACCACAGCTGACGGGAGATACACCAGTCCTGAATATCGCGCATCCAGGAGAAGTACATGTTTTCGTACTGCTTCGGCACGAACTGAATGCTGCCGTTCTCAACCGCTTCCACAGCCGGTTTCGCCAGCACGTCGGCACGCACGTACCACTGATCGGTCAGCATTGGCTCGATAACTACGCCGCCACGGTCGCCGTACGGCACGGTCAGATCGTGAGGTTTAATCTCTTCCAGCAGGCCGAGCGCGTCCACGGCGGCTACGACGGCTTTACGCGCGGCAAAGCGCTCCAGCTTCTGGAACTCAGCCGGGATGTCGCTGGAATAAACGTCGGATTCGTTGCCTTTGGTGTCGTACACTTCTGCGCTTTCGCGGATATCGCCGTCGAAGGTCAGAATGTTGATCATCGGAAGTTGATGGCGACGACCGACTTCATAGTCGTTAAAGTCGTGTGCCGGAGTGATTTTCACGCAGCCGGTGCCTTTTTCCATGTCGGCGTGTTCGTCGCCCACAATCGGAATACGGCGGTTCACCAGCGGCAGCACCACAAATTTGCCGATCAGATCTTTATAGCGCGGATCTTCCGGGTTAACGGCCACGCCGGTATCGCCCAGCAGGGTTTCCGGACGGGTGGTCGCCACCACCAGGTAATCTTTACCGTCGGCGGTTATCGCGCCGTCGGCCAGCGGATAGCGGATGTGCCACATGGAGCCTTTAGACTCGCGGTTTTCCACTTCCAGGTCAGAGATGGCGGTACGCAGTTTCGGGTCCCAGTTGACCAGGCGTTTGCCACGGTAAATCAGGTCTTCTTTGTACAGGCGCACGAAGACTTCTTTCACGGCGTTGGACAGGCCTTCGTCCATGGTGAAGCGCTCACGCTCCCAGTCCACGGAGTTGCCGAGACGGCGCATCTGACGGGTAATAGTGCCGCCGGATTCCGCTTTCCACTGCCAGATTTTGTCGATAAACGCGTCGCGACCGTAGTCGTGGCGGGTTTTACCCTCTTCAGCGGCAATTTTACGCTCCACCACCATCTGGGTCGCGATACCCGCGTGGTCAGTCCCCGCCTGCCACAGGGTGTTTTTACCCTGCATACGCTGGTAGCGGATCATGGTATCCATGATGGTCTGCTGGAAAGCATGCCCCATATGCAAACTGCCGGTGACGTTCGGCGGCGGGATCATGATGCAGAAGGACTCTTTGCTTTCGTCGCCGTTAGGCTTGAAATAGCCCTGCTGTTCCCAGTGCTCGTAAAGCGGCTGTTCGATATCGCGTGGGTTATATGTCTTTTCCATTATTTCCAGGTTGCCGTATTCAGGTTAAAACCGGCCAGGCGGTACGCTTTGTAGCGTTCGCGCGCCAGTTGTTTCAAAGATTCTTCGTAAGGGACAAAGTCTACCACTTCTGTGAAAGCGGTGGCAAAATCTGCAAAGTCTGTCCGCAGGCTAATGAGAATGTCGCGCGCGCTGCTGTTGCGTTTTTGCGGCCAGGCAATCTCCACCGGTGCCCCGCCGCGTGGACCTTCGCCCGACAGGTTATGCGGAACAAAACTCTCCGGCGGGCGCGCCCATAGCGCTTCATCCAGACGAATCGCCTGCTGCTCATCTTCACAGGCAATCAGGACGCGTTTACCTGCGCGCCAACGTTCTGCGGCAATTTCACACACCAGTTGTTCAACGGCGCTGAGGCCATCCTGATGGGTGTCATTGTCCAGAAGGTAGAACGTTGCATTCTTCATATATGGGGTTTCTTGTCGTGGATTTAAATGCAAAGCCGGGTGGCGCTACGCTTACCCGGCCTACGGTTGAGTGACGTTGTAGGCCGGGTAAGGCGAAGCCGCCACCCGGCGTTTTTCATCACTCGTCGCCGTTAAAACCCGCGCGATTGAGCAGGAACTGCGACAGCAGGGCCACCGGACGTCCGGTCGCGCCTTTGGCTTTACCGGAGCGCCATGCGGTCCCCGCGATGTCCAGGTGCGCCCAGTTGTACTTGCGGGTGAAGCGCGCCAGGAAGCAGCCTGCGGTAATTGCGCCGCCAGGACGGCCACCAATGTTCGCCATGTCCGCGAAGTTAGACTCCAGCTGTTCCTGGAACTCGTCCCCCAGCGGCAGACGCCACGCGCGGTCGCCAGCCTGTTCGGACGCGCCGATCAGCTCATGCGCCAGCGGATTGTGGTTCGACATCAGGCCGGTGATGTGATGCCCCAGCGCAATCACGCAGGCGCCGGTCAGGGTAGCTACGTCGATAACCGCTTCAGGTTCGAAACGCTCAACGTAGGTCAGCACGTCGCACAGCACCAGACGGCCTTCGGCGTCGGTGTTCAGCACTTCAACGGTCTGGCCGGACATGGTAGTCAGCACATCACCCGGGCGATAAGCGCGGCCGCCAGGCATGTTTTCGCAGCCCGCCAGCACGCCGATCACGTTGATGGGCAACTGAAGTTCCGCGACCATGCGCATGACGCCGTAAACCGCCGCCGCGCCACACATGTCGTACTTCATCTCATCCATGCCTTCTGAAGGCTTGATGGAGATACCGCCGGAGTCGAAGGTCAGCCCTTTGCCAACGAGCACGATCGGACGCGCGTCTTCAGACGGATTGCCTTTGTATTCGATGACCGACATCAGGGATTCGTTCTGGGAGCCGTTACCGACCGCCAGATAAGAGTGCATCCCCAGCTCTTTCATCTGCTGTTCGCCGATAACACGGGTGATGACGTTCTTGCTGTAGGCGTCAGCCAGCTGGCGCGCCTGTGACGCCAGGTACGCGGCGTTACAGATGTTTGGCGGCATATTGCCAAGATCTTTTGCCGCTTTAATACCGGCAGCAATCGCCAGACCGTGCTGAATGGCGCGCTCGCCGCTGGTCAGCTCGCGACGGGTTGGCACGTTAAAGACCATTTTACGCAGCGGGCGACGCGGCTCGCTTTTGGTGGTCTTCAACTGATCAAAGCTGTAGAGGCTCTCTTTTGCGGTTTCGACGGCCTGGCGTACTTTCCAGTACGTGTTGCGGCCCTTAACGTGCAGCTCCGTGAGGAAGCAGACGGCTTCCATCGAACCAGTATCATTCAGTGTATTAATGGTTTTCTGAATAACCTGCTTGTACTGGCGCTCATCAAGCTCACGTTCTTTACCGCAGCCAATCAGCAGAATACGCTCGGACAGGACGTTTGGAACGTGGTGCAGCAACAGGGTCTGCCCTGGTTTGCCTTCCAGTTCGCCACGGCGCAGCAGGGCGCTGATATAGCCGTCGCTGATTTTATCGAGTTGCTCGGCGATCGGGGAGAGTCGGCGTGGTTCAAAGACGCCCACAACGATGCAGGCACTCCGCTGTTTCTCCGGGCTACCGCTTTTTACACTGAACTCCATGCACTACGCTCCTGAATCTTAAAGACAACGGCGGCGGCTACGGATAGAATTGAAACCTTTCGTAACTCATGTCCGCCGTTGTGGTGACTTCGTGTTAATCTTACGTTACTACGGTTTCGACACGTCAATAAATGTCATGAAGCGCGAATCCGCCGGGATTTTTAATCTTAGCGATGATTTCGACGACTCAAGAGAATAAATGACGTTTAAGCCATGAAACAAGCTAAATTCCTGCATAAGACGAGTTTTAACGGGCGTATTTAAAGTGATAATCATAAGATATCTGGTTCGGGAGACGCTGAAGAGCCAACTGGCGATCCTCTTTATCCTCCTTCTGATCTTTTTCTGTCAGAAGCTGGTCAGGATCCTCGGCGCGGCAGTTGATGGCGAAATCCCAACGAATCTGGTGCTTTCCCTGCTCGGGCTTGGCGTGCCGGAAATGGCGCAGCTTATCCTGCCGTTAAGCCTGTTCCTTGGTCTGCTGATGACCCTGGGTAAGCTCTATACCGAAAGTGAAATCACCGTGATGCATGCCTGCGGCCTCAGTAAGGCCGTACTGGTAAAGGCAGCCATGGTGCTGGCGCTGTTTACGGGCATTGTTGCCGCGGTTAACGTCATGTGGGCGGGGCCGACCTCGTCCCGTCATCAGGATGAGGTGCTGGCGGAAGCAAAAGCTAACCCGGGGCTGGCGGCGCTGGCGCAGGGGCAGTTCCAGCAGGCGACCGACGGTAACTCCGTGCTGTTTATCGAAAGCGTCGATGGCAACCGCTTCAATGACGTGTTTCTTGCTCAACTGCGCCCGAAAGGTAACGCTCGCCCTTCTGTGGTAGTGGCGGACTCCGGTCAGCTGGCGCAGCGTAAAGACGGCTCTCAGGTTGTCACGCTGAACAAAGGAACGCGTTTCGAAGGCACGGCTATGCTGCGTGACTTCCGTATCACCGATTTCCAGAACTACCAGGCCATCATTGGTCATCAGGCCGTCGCGCTCGATCCAACGGATACTGAGCAGATGGATATGCGCACCTTAATGAATACTGATACCGATCGTGCGCGTGCTGAACTGCACTGGCGTATCACGCTGGTATTCACCGTATTTATGATGGCGCTGATGGTAGTGCCGCTGAGCGTGGTAAACCCGCGCCAGGGCCGCGTGCTGTCGATGCTGCCAGCGATGCTGCTGTATCTGGTGTTCTTCCTGCTGCAAACCTCAATCAAGTCTAACGGCGGGAAAGGAAAAATTGACCCGATGATCTGGACCTGGGTCGTGAATGGTTTGTATCTGCTGCTGGCAGTCGGACTCAACTTGTGGGACACGGTGCCTGTGCGTCGTCTTCGTGCCCGGTTTACGCGTAAAGGAGCCATCTAATGCAGGCGTTTGGCGTACTTGACCGCTATATCGGTAAAACAATTTTTACCACCATCATGATGACCCTTTTCATGCTGGTGTCGCTCTCGGGCATTATCAAATTTGTCGACCAGCTGAAAAAAGCCGGGCAGGGGAGTTACGACGCGTTGGGCGCCGGGATGTACACCCTGCTCAGCGTACCAAAAGATGTGCAGATCTTCTTCCCGATGGCGGCCCTGCTGGGTGCGCTGCTGGGCCTGGGGATGCTGGCTCAGCGTAGCGAACTGGTGGTGATGCAGGCATCGGGCTTTACCCGTATGCAGGTTGCGCTGTCGGTGATGAAAACCGCGATCCCGCTGGTGCTGCTGACCATGGCGATCGGCGAATGGGTCGCGCCGCAGGGCGAACAGATGGCGCGTAACTACCGTGCTCAGGCGATGTACGGCGGTTCTCTGCTCTCCACGCAGCAGGGATTATGGGCGAAAGATGGCCAGAACTTCGTCTATATCGAACGCGTGAAAGGGGATGACGAGCTGGGTGGCGTGAGTATCTATGCTTTCAATAACGATCGTCGTTTGCAGTCAGTGCGTTATGCCGCCTCTGCTAAATTTGATGCAAACAACAAGCTGTGGCGGTTATCCCAGGTTGATGAATCTGACCTGACTAACCCGAAACAGATCACCGGTTCGCAGACCGTTAGCGGTACCTGGAAAACCGACCTGACGCCGGACAAGCTCGGCGTCGTGGCGCTTGATCCCGATGCGCTCTCCATCAGCGGTCTGCATAACTACGTGAAGTATCTGAAATCGAGCGGGCAGGATGCGGGGCGTTACCAGCTCAACATGTGGAGCAAAATCTTCCAGCCGCTGTCCGTGGCGGTGATGATGCTGATGGCGCTGTCGTTCATCTTTGGACCGCTACGTAGCGTGCCGATGGGGGTTCGCGTGGTAACCGGTATCAGCTTTGGTTTCGTGTTCTATGTCCTCGATCAGATTTTTGGTCCGCTGACGCTGGTGTATGGCATTCCGCCAATTATCGGCGCGCTGTTGCCGAGCGCCAGTTTCTTCCTGATCAGCCTCTGGATGCTGCTAAAACGCTCCTGATAAACCTTCTTCCTCGCTCCCGCTTGCCCGGGGGCGAGGCTAATCTCCTGTTTCACCCCGCACTTTTTCTCACAACCTTCAACGCCTCGCCGTGAATTTGAGTATTATTGAGCGATAAAGTCGTGAAGGGATCCTCTATGAAGCAAATTCGAATGCTGGCCCAGTACTACGTGGACCTGATGATGAAGCTCGGGCTGGTGCGTTTTTCCATGCTGCTGGCGCTGGCGCTGGTCGTTCTGGCCATCGTCGTGCAAATGGCCGTGACCATGGTTCTGCATGGTCAGGTCGAGAGCATCGACGTGATCCGCTCTATTTTCTTTGGCCTGCTGATCACCCCATGGGCGGTCTATTTCCTCTCCGTGGTGGTTGAGCAGCTGGAAGAGTCCCGACAGCGTTTATCGAAACTGGTGGATAAGCTGGAAGAGATGCGCGAGCGCGATCTTAAACTCAACGTTCAGCTCAAGGACAACATTGCCCAGCTGAATCAGGAAATTTCAGACCGTGAGAAGGCGGAAGCCGAGCGTCAGACCACGCTGGAGCAGCTGAAAATTGAGATGAAAGAGCGTGAGGTCACGCAGATCCAGCTTGAACAGCAATCCTCTTTCCTGCGCTCGTTCCTCGATGCGTCGCCGGATCTGGTGTTCTACCGTAATGAAGATAAAGAGTTCTCCGGCTGTAACCGGGCCATGGAACTGTTGACCGGGAAAAGCGAAAAGCAGCTGATACACCTGAAACCTCAGGATGTCTATTCCGAAGAGGCGGCGGCAAAAGTGATGGAGACGGATGAAAAGGTCTTCCGCCATAACGTCTCGTTGACCTATGAGCAGTGGCTGGATTATCCCGACGGGCGCAAAGCCTGCTTTGAAATCCGCAAAGTGCCTTATTACGACCGGGTGGGTAAACGTCATGGTCTGATGGGCTTTGGCCGTGATATCACCGAGCGTAAGCGATATCAGGATGCGCTGGAGCGCGCCAGTCGTGACAAGACCACCTTCATCTCCACCATCAGCCATGAGCTTCGTACGCCGCTAAACGGTATCGTGGGGCTGAGCCGTATTCTGCTGGATACCGACCTGACCAGTGAGCAGGAAAAATACCTCAAAACGATCCACGTTTCGGCGGTCACGCTTGGCAATATCTTCAATGATATTATCGACATGGATAAGATGGAGCGCCGTAAAGTTCAGCTCGACAACCAGCCGGTTGATTTTACCGGCTTCCTCGCGGACCTGGAGAACCTGTCAGGTTTGCAGGCCCAGCAGAAAGGGTTGAGCTTCGTGATGGAACCGACGCTGCCGCTGCCGCATAAAGTGGTGACGGACGGCACGCGTCTGCGTCAGATCCTGTGGAATCTCATCAGCAACGCCGTGAAGTTTACCCAGAAGGGACAGGTTGCGGTGCGCATTCGCTATGATGAGGGGGACATGCTGCACTTTGAAGTTGAGGACTCGGGTATCGGCATTCCTCAGGATGAGCAGGATAAGATCTTCGCCATGTATTATCAGGTTAAAGACAGCCACGGCGG
Organism: Enterobacter cloacae complex sp. SYL003; assembly: GCF_049236925.1. NCBI lineage: Bacteria > Pseudomonadati > Pseudomonadota > Gammaproteobacteria > Enterobacterales > Enterobacteriaceae > Enterobacter > Enterobacter cloacae complex sp. SYL003. The sequence goes on from NZ_JBMKJK010000008.1 coordinate 78,258, forward strand.
TAAACCGGCGACCGGCACGGGCATTGGCCTGGCGGTGTCGAAACGTCTGGCGAAAAGTATGGGTGGGGATATCACCGTTGCCAGCCAGCCGGGTAAAGGCTCCACCTTTACGCTTACCGTCCACGCCCCTGCTGTTGCTGAAGAAGTGGAAGATACGTTTGAGAACGACGATATGCCGCTTCCAGCCCTGCACGTCCTGCTGGTTGAAGATATTGAGCTGAACGTCATTGTCGCCCGGTCGGTACTGGAAAAACTCGGTAACAGCGTGGATGTCGCGATGACCGGCAAAGCCGCGCTGGAGATGTTCACGCCGGGCGAGTACGACCTGGTGCTGCTCGATATTCAGCTACCGGACATGACCGGGCTGGATATCTCCCGCGAGCTGACGCGCAAATATGCTCCTGACGAGCTGCCGCCGCTGGTTGCGTTGACCGCAAACGTGCTGAAAGATAAAAAAGAGTACCTCGAGGCCGGTATGGACGATGTGCTCAGCAAGCCGCTGGCAGTACCTGCCCTGACGGCGATGATCAAGAAGTTCTGGGATACCTGTGATGAAGAGGAGAGCACCATGACGTCTGTTGATAGCGCTAAAACCCAAACGATACTGGATACCGCCATGCTGGAGCAGTATATCGATCTGGTGGGACCCAAACTGATCACCGATGGCCTGGCCGTGTTCGAAAAAATGATGCCGGGCTATCTGAACGTGCTCGAATCCAACCTGACGGCGCGTGACCAGAAGGGCATCGTCGAAGAGGGACATAAAATCAAAGGCGCAGCTGGTTCAGTCGGGTTACGCCATCTCCAGCAGCTGGGCCAGCAGATTCAGTCGCCTGATTTACCTGCCTGGGAAGATAACGTAGGTGATTGGGTTGAAGAGATGAAACAAGAGTGGCAAAACGATGTGGCAGTGCTGAAAGCCTGGGTAGAATCCCGAAAAAAATGACCCCGGCTATACCGGGGTGCGCGAATACTGCGCCAACACCAGGGAAATCGTGGCTGCGCCTGATTTTTATGGGTTGTTTTCGCATGGACGCCGCCTGAAAATTAAGGCCGCACGCAGATAAGATAGCAAATCTTAAACAGTTTGTTACATGAATCAGTGAAATGTGTGAAGCATAGCGTTTTAATCAGAATTTTTAATGTGCTTCAGCGAGTTGCATAGAAGGATCGTCAGAATGAAGAAAGTGGGTGTCGTGCTGAGCGGATGTGGCGTTTACGATGGTTCAGAGATACATGAAACCGTATTAACGCTGCTGGCATTATCGCGCCAGGGGGCCGACGTTATCTGCTTCGCTCCGGATAAAACGCAGGCAGACGTGGTTAATCATCTTACCGGCGAGCCAATGGCGGAAAGCCGTAACGTGCTGATTGAAGCGGCGCGTATTGTGCGCGGGGATATTCATCCGCTGGTACAGGCCGATGCGGCTGAACTTGATGCGCTCATCGTGCCGGGCGGCTTTGGCGCGGCGAAAAACCTGAGCACGTTTGCAACGCAAGGCGCGGCGTGCCATGTCGATCCCGATTTGAAAGCGCTATCGCTGGCGATGCATGCGGCAGGTAAGCCGCAGGGCTTTATCTGCATTGCGCCAGCCATGCTGCCGAAAATTTTTGATTTCCCGCTGCGGCTCACGATCGGAACCGACATTGATACTGCTGAAATTGTCGAAGATATGGGCGGCGAACACGTGCCATGCCCGGTAGACGACATTGTGGTGGATGAGGACAATAAAATCGTCACCACGCCGGCGTATATGCTGGCGCAGAACATTGCCGAGGCTGCTGCAGGCATTGAAAAGCTGGTGGACAGAGTGCTGGTTCTTACCGAATGAGTCGTAAATTATCCCCTGGCGGGTGGTTAAAACGGATCCTGCTGCGTATTGTGCTGGTCCTGGCCGTTTTTTGGGGCGGAGGCATTGCGCTGTTCAGCATCCTGCCCGTCCCGTTCTCGGCCGTGATGGCAGAGCGGCAGATTAGCGCCTGGCTCTCGGGTGATTTTGGCTATGTTGCCCACTCAGACTGGGTCGGCATGGATGAAATCTCCCCGTGGATGGGGCTGGCGGTCATTGCGGCAGAAGATCAGAAATTCCCGGAGCACTGGGGTTTTGACGTGGCGGCTATCGAGAAGGCGCTGGATCATAATGAACGTCATGAAAACCGCGTCCGCGGTGCGTCGACGCTTTCTCAGCAGACGGTAAAAAATCTGTTCTTATGGGACGGTCGCAGCTGGGTGAGAAAAGGGCTGGAGGCCGGGCTGACGCTGGGCGTCGAGACGGTGTGGAGCAAAAAACGCATTTTGACCGTCTACCTGAATATCGCGGAGTTTGGTGACGGCGTGTTTGGCGTCGAAACGGCATCGCAGCGCTATTTTGGCAAGCCCGCCAGCAGGCTGACTATGTCCGAAGCGGCACTGCTTGCCGCCGTGCTGCCGAACCCGCTGCGTTTTAAGGCCAGCGCGCCGTCAGGCTACGTGCGAAGCCGCCAGGCGTGGATTATGCGCCAGATGCGTCAGCTGGGTGGGGAAGGGTTTATGGAGCGAAATAATCTTATGTAAAGCGGGTAAGCGCAGCGCTACCCGCCGACGTGGCGAACGTTAATCTTCGTCAAACCCGGCGTTAAACAGGGCAATTACTGCCGCCAGCGCTTCTTCTTCCTGCGGGCCGGTGGCTTCAACTTCAATCTGGCGGCCTTTGGCAGAATCCAGCATCAGCAGCGCAATCACGCTGTTGGCTTCTGCCTCGGTTCCCTCATCGTTGCGCAGCAGCACCTCAGCATCAAAACCCTGCATCAGTTCAAACAGCTTCATCGCCGGGCGCGCATGCATGCCCAGCTTATTGGTGATTTCGACGGTCTGTTTTACGGTCATGTTTTGCGTTTTTCCAGCGTGCGATGACGGGACTGAACGTTCTTCCCGCGTGAGCGGAAGTAATCGGCCAGCTGTTCGGCAATGTAGACCGAACGATGTTTACCGCCGGTACAGCCAATCGCCACCGTCAGGTAGCTACGATTGTTTGTCTCCAGCATAGGTAACCATAGCTCAAGGTAGCTTCGCGTCTGGTAGATAAAATTGTGTACTTCTGTGTGTCGGTCGAGGAACGCCGCCACCGGCTTATCCAGACCAGTCATCGGACGCAGTTTCGGATCCCAGTGCGGGTTCGGCAGGAAACGCACATCAAAAACGTAATCCGCATCGATAGGTATGCCGTGCTTAAAGCCGAAGGATTCAAACACCATCGTCAGTTCACGCTCGCGCTTGCCGAGTAAGCGCGTACGCAGCATTTCCGCCAGCTCGTGGACGGACATTTCTGAGGTGTCGACAATCAGGTCGGCCCGGGAACGCAGCGGCTCAAGCAGATCGCTCTCTTTATCGATGGCGCTTTCCAGCGAAAGATTTTTACTCGAGAGCGGGTGCAAACGACGTGTATCGCTGTAACGGCGGATCAGCGTGTTGCGGTCAGCATCCAGGAACAAGAGCTGAGGCGAGAAGCACTCCGGCAGGCTGTTCATTGCCTGCTCGAAGATTTCCGGCGATTCCGGCATGTTACGCACGTCAATACTGACGGCGGCAGAGATTTGCCTGTCCGCCAGCGTCCGCGCCAGATCGGGTAACAGCACTACCGGCAGGTTATCTACGCAGTAAAATCCCATGTCTTCCAGCGCGCGCAGGGCCACGGACTTCCCGGACCCCGAACGACCGCTGACGATCATCAGCACCATGTTCCGTTTCTCCTCAGGGAAGCCGTTCTGAAGGCCCTTTCCCGATTATGCCTCATCCTGATTGCCTTCTGCTTCAGTGATAATTTGATAAAGCTCTTCATCACTTTGAGCTGAGCGCAGTCGACGACAAATGGTTTTATCCGCCAGACGTTTGGCAACCAGCGACAGCGTGTGCAGGTGGGTTTTGGTCTGATCGGCAGGAACCAGCAGCGCGAAGAGCAGATCCACAGGCTGGTTATCGATGGCGTCGAAAGCGATAGGCGTTTCCAGTTGCACAAACACCCCCACGGCACGCAGCGTATCTTCTTCCAGCTTGCCATGCGGGATCGCAATGCCATTGCCGATGCCGGTACTGCCCATTTTTTCACGGGTCAGAATGGCTTCAAACACGATCTGCGGCGGCAGACCCAGCTGTTTTGCGGCCAGCTCACTGATGATTTCCAGCGCACGTTTTTTGCTCTGGCAGTGAACGCCACTGCGGGTACAATCCTGGTTAAGGACATTGCTCAGTTGAAGAGCGGAATCGTTGTTTATCATAATTTCACCTAAGCGCTAACTGTACAAATGGCCTGTTGTGTTTCACAACAGGCCGTCCTGCACCCGTTAACTGCCCGGACAATTAGTGTTGTTTCAGTTTATCTTTATGTTTATTGAGCTGTCTCGCAAGCTTATCAATCAAGCCGTCGATAGCCGCGTACATGTCTTGCCCTTCCGCACTGGCATGAAGTTCCCCTCCGTTGACGTGCAGGGTCGCATCCGAGATATGCGTCACTTTCTCCACTTTCAACACAACATAGACCTGGTTGATCCTCTCGAAATACTGCTCGAGTTTCGCGAACTTAGCGTTTACAAAATCGCGTAAAGCCTCAGTAATTTCGACGTTATGTCCGGTGATATTGAGCTGCATAGTGTCTTCCTTATCGGTTGTGTCAAACCAGTTGTTTACGCTGGTTAGACGGCGGAATGGATAAAGACTCTCGATACTTCGCGACAGTACGGCGTGCCACCATAATACCCTGATCGGACAGCATGGTGGTTAACTTACTGTCACTGAGTGGCTTCGCGGGGTTCTCCGCGGCGATCAACTTCTTCACCAGTGCGCGAATAGCCGTTGACGAGGCTTCGCCGCCGCCTTCGGTGTTCACGTGGCTGGAGAAGAAATACTTAAGCTCAAAAATACCGCGTGGGCTGTGCAGATACTTCTGCGTGGTCACGCGGGAAATGGTTGATTCATGCATCTCGACGGCCTGGGCGATGTCCGCCAGCACCATCGGTTTCATAAACTCTTCGCCCTGCTCAAAGAATGCCTGCTGCTGTTCGACAATACAGCGGCTGACGCGCAGCAGCGTGTCATTACGGCTTTCCAGACTCTTAATCAACCAGCGTGCTTCCTGAAGGTTGCTGCGAATGTATTGATTATCAGCGTCGTTACGGGCGCTGGTGCACATGGAGGCGTATTGCTGGTTGATTTGCAGGCGAGGAATGCTGTCGGCGTTCAGTTCAACGACCCAGCGGCCATTGTGTTTTCTCACCAGCACATCAGGAATAACGTATTCCGGTTCGCTGGTCTGGATAGATTGCCCCGGACGCGGATCGAGTGACTGGATCAGATTCACCGCTTCCTTCAGCACCTCTTCTTTGAGGCGCGTGACGCGCATCAGGGTGCGGAAGTCGTGATTTGCCAGCAAATCCAGATGCTCGCTGATGATGAGCCGGGCTTCGTCAATCCACGGTGTCTCTTTGGCAAACTGCGAAAGCTGGATCAGAAGGCAGTCGCGCAGATCTTTCGCGGCGACGCCAATCGGGTCGAAACGCTGAACGCGTTTCAGGACGGCTTCGATCTCTTCCAGTTCAATCTCGTCATCGCCGATGCTTTCCAGAATCTCGTCCAGCGTCACGGTCAAATAGCCCGTGTCGTCAACGGCATCGACAATCGAGGTGGCAATGGCGCGATCGGTATCAGAGAAAGGCGTCAGCTCCACCTGCCACATCAGGTAGTCCTGAAGCGACTGGGTAGTTTCGCCCTGGTAGACCGGGAGTTCATCGTCCTGGTAATCTGCACGCGTCCCGGAAGGGGTACCCGCGGTGTAGATTTCATCCCAGCTGGCATCCAGCGGCAGTTCCTCCGGCATCTCTTTCTGTTCGAGCGCATCTACGGAGTCGAGCGTTTCTGTGTCCTGCGTCTGCTGAGCGTCTACCTCGTCATGAAGATCGGTTTGCTCCAGCAGCGGATTGCTGTCCAGCGCCTGCTGGAGCTCCTGCTGGAGTTCTAACGTGGACAGCTGCAACAGACGGATTGCCTGTTGTAGCTGCGGCGTCATGGCCAGTTGCTGGCTGAGCCGTAATTGCAAACCTTGCTTCATGTTCAGAGCGTTTTTCTCCGGTTCGGCGTGACTTAACCTCTACCCTATCAGAGTCTGAAGTCTTCCCCAAGGTACACGCGCTTAACATGCTCATCTTCGAGGATTTGCTGCGGCGTACCGTGGGCAATCAGATGGCCCTGGCTCACTATGTAGGCGCGCTCACACACGGCCAGCGTTTCGCGAACGTTGTGGTCCGTGATCAGTACGCCAAGCCCGCTGTCGCGCAGGTGCTCAATAATACGTTTGATATCGATAACGGAGATGGGGTCAACGCCCGCAAACGGTTCATCCAGCAGGATAAATTTCGGGTTTGCTGCCAGCGCGCGCGCAATCTCAACGCGGCGGCGTTCACCACCGGACAGCGCCTGACCGAGGCTGTCACGCAGATGTTCGATATGAAACTCTTCCATCAGCTCGTTCGCACGGTCAGTGCGCTGCTCGCTGGTCAGATCGTCACGGATCTGGAGCACGGCCATCAGGTTGTCGAACACGCTTAAGCGGCGGAAGATGGAGGCTTCCTGCGGCAGATAGCCGATGCCACGACGCGCGCGGGCATGCAGTGGCAGCAGACTGATATCTTCATCATCGATGATGATGTTGCCGGCGTCACGCGGGACGATGCCCACCACCATGTAGAAGGTCGTGGTTTTACCCGCCCCGTTAGGGCCAAGCAAACCCACGATTTCGCCGGAGTTGACGGTCAGACTGACATCTTCGACGACGCGGCGGCCCTTATACGCTTTCGCGAGGTTTTTTGCAGTTAAAGTTGCCATAACGAATTAGTTACTCTTTTTCTGTGCCGGAGCCTGGCCGTTGTTCTTGTCCTGCAATTGCGAAGGCACAAGAACGGTCGTGACGCGTTTGCCTTTTTCACTGGAGGCCTGCATTTTCTGCTCTTTCACCAGATAAGTGATCTTGTCGCCTTTGATATTGCTGTCCAGCTGTTCCAGGTAAGCATTACCGGTCAGGATGACCAGATCCTTCGCCAGTTCATAGTGCATATGCGAGGCATGGCCTTTCACCGGCTTGCCGTTGTCCTGCATCTGGTAGAAGGTGGCCGGGTTGCCATAACCATCGATAATCTCTTTGCCCTGCTCGCCGCCCGGTCGGGTAACGACCACTTTGTCGGCGTTGATTTTGATGGTGCCCTGGGTCATGACCACGTTGCCGGTAAAGGTGACGACGTTACCCTGCATATCCAGAGACTGGGTATCGGATTCAATATGAATCGGCTGTTCGGTGTCGCCAGTCACAGCAAGCGCGGGAAGACTGGCCGCCAGCAGCGCGCTGGCGATAACAACTTTAAGGCTGAGTTTGTTTGTTTTGAATTTCATAGGAGGTTCTAACCTTTTCAATCAGCTCGGCGTTTTTGCTGCGTAAGTTCCCGCGCATTCTTAAACCGCTGGAATTAAATGTTGTGCCATACAGGGTGACTAAATCCTGCGACGTGACATCCTGGGTGACCAGGTTGATCTGGGCGTTATCCGTCGTAATTTTTCGCAGTTGCGCGTCAGCAGTCAGGGCGTTGACTTCAACGTGACCATACAGGTAAAGCATACGGTCATTTGTCAGTTTTGCCCGGTCAGACTTGATAGACCACGTCGGCACTTTGTCCGTATCAAAGGTGGTCATGACCGGTTGGGTAAACCACGAAGTACCGTCATCTGAAAAATATTCTACATGCTGAGCAACGAGGCGATAGTTCAGCGCGCCTTCCGGGCTATAGACCACGGTGTCGCTGTGATCGCTTTTATAGGTCGGGTCGCTCGTGTTAACCACTTCCGCTTGCGTATCTTCGCGGTCGGCGAGGTTTACGCCAATCAGTACCAGGGCGACAAGCGCAAGCAGAATGATAACCCAACGTCTGGTTTTACTCATATCGATTGCCCTTTCGCCTCATCAAGCTTGCCCTGCGCCAGCAGAAGCAGATCGCAGACTTCACGGACGGCGCCGCGGCCACCGTGAATATGGGTAACATAATCAGCACGCGGGATCAGCAGCGGGTGCGCGTCAGCCACGGCGATGCTCAGACCCACCTCCGCCATGACTGGCCAGTCGATCAAATCATCCCCGACGTATGCCACATTCTCTGGTGCAATGGCCAGTTTTCCCAACAGATCCCGGAAGGCTACCATCTTATCAGACTGCCCCTGATAGAGATGGGTAATGCCCAGCGTTTCACACCGATCTTCTACCAGTTTAGCTTTCCGCCCGGTGATGATTGCAACTTCAATACCGGACGTGAGCGCACAGCGGATACCGTAACCGTCGCGAACGTTAAAGGCTTTCAGCTCTTCGCCGTTATTGCCCATATAAATCAGACCGTCGGAGAGCACACCATCCACATCGAGGATCAGCAGGCGGATATTTTCCGCCTTTGCCATCATGTGGGCGCTCACCGGGCCATAACAGGTTGCAAGGGATGCACCCGCATTACTCATTGTCTTATCCTTCATTACACTACGCCAGCGCGCAGCAGATCATGCATATGTACCACACCCAGCAGTTGGTCGCCATCGGCAACCATCACTGAGGTAATATGACGGGACTGCATCAGGTTCAGTACATCTACCGCCAGCGTGCCCGGACGGACGCGGATCCCGCCGGGTGTCATTACATCAGCGATGCCCAGCGTTCGGACATCCACACCCATATCGAATACCCGGCGCAGGTCGCCGTCGGTGAAAATGCCCTGAATTTTCATCAGATCGTCGCAGATAACCGTCATGCCCAGGTTTTTACGGGTGATCTCCAGTAACGCGTCGCGCAAAGAGGCCTCTTTGCTGACGTGCGGGATCTCATCCCCGGTGTGCATAATATCGTTGACCCGCAGCAGCAGTTTGCGCCCGAGCGCGCCGCCGGGGTGAGACAGGGCGAAATCTTCTGGCGTAAAACCGCGGGCTTCCAGCAGCGCAACGGCAAGGGCATCGCCCATCACCAGCGCGGCGGTTGTGCTGGAGGTCGGCGCCAGCCCCAGCGGACAGGCTTCTTTAGGCACCTTCACGCACAGGTGAATATCTGCCGCACGCGCCATGCTGCTTTCCGGGCGGCTGGTCATGCAAATCAGCGGTACGTGCAGACGCTTCAGCACCGGGATCAACGCCAGGATTTCATTCGATTCCCCGGAGTTGGACAGCGCAATAACCACGTCCTGCGGCGTAACCATGCCGAGGTCACCGTGCGCGGCTTCACCGGGATGAACGAAGAATGACGACGTGCCGGTACTGGCAAAGGTCGCCGCCATTTTGCGCCCGATATGGCCGGATTTGCCCATCCCCATCACCACGACTTTACCGGCGCAGTAGAACATCTTCTCACAGGCCAGACTAAAATCCTGATTAATGTACTGATCTAACTGCGCCAGACCTTCACGTTCAATCTCCAGAACGTCTTTGCCTGCTTTCTGAAAGTCAAAACCCGGCTGCAATTCTATTTGCGACATAATGCGTTTCCGTTTACCCAGAGAGAAGTGGCGAGAGCCAGTACAGCATCGCCAGCCATACGATAAATCCACCCGTCAGCAGCGCGCCCGCGCCTTTGCCGATCTGCTCTTTTCGCCGCCAGCAGAGCAGGGCGAAAATTACGCTGACCAGCAGCATCACACCGTAATCGCGCGTGAAGACCATAGGGTTAAACGGCCCCGGTGAGATTAATGCCGGCAGCCCCGTCACGATCGCGATATTGAAAATATTCGAGCCAATGATATTGCCGATGGCGATATCATCTTCCCCTTTACGTGCCCCGGCGATGGCGGTAGCCAGCTCTGGCAGGCTGGTGCCGATGGCGATGACCGTCAGACCGATTGTCAGTTCGCTCATCGCAAACGCGTTCGCCAGCACCGTCGCGTTATCGACCACCATCCGCGTGGCCATTGGCATTATGATCAGCGCGACGCCCAGCCACAGCAGGGCGACGGGTAAGGTCCCTTCCCGTGGCAGCTCGGCGAGATGCTCACGCGTGAGGCTATCATTACCCTGTTTTTCCGCCAGACGTGCGAGCTTCACGCTGTAAAGCAACCAGATCACGGCCAGGGCGAGCAGGAATATACCGTCACCGACGCTCAGCACCCCGTCATAAAGCACATAGCCTGCCAGCAGACTGACGACTAACATTAGCGGCAATTCACGACGCAAAACATCGGAATGTACGCGAAATGGATGCAGTAATGCGGCTAAGCCTAAAATCAGCAAGATATTGACGATGTTAGAGCCAATCGCAGTGCCAATAGCGAGGTCGACCTGGCCATGCAACGAGGCTGAAACAGAAACGATGATTTCAGGAAGCGATGTGCCTACACTGACCACCGTCATCCCAATAATGATGGGCGGCATGCCAATGAGTCGACAGAGAATGGATGCGGCAAAGACCAAACGGTCAGCACTGTAGACCACCAACAGTAAACCAATTATTAACAGTGCTGTTGCTAAAAGCATCAAAAGTCCTTTCTTCAGGTATACTCGCTGGTCCACTGCGCACGAATTTTAGCGCCAGATGAAGTCTGAGACGTGACGAATTCCTAATTTTGACTTTATGCGCCGGAAAAGTAAAACAAATGCCAGCTTTCGCTAACCCCAATAGTGAATATTCTGTAAAAATGCGGGGTTTAGGGCTGATTTACGCTTCATGCCAGCAGTGAAGCAAGGTAAGTAAGGAACCATAAATGAGCCAAACGATGGCGAATATAGTCGATGTCCGGGGCGTCAGTTTTTCTCGCGGCAACCGGGTGATATTTGATGATATTTCGCTGACCGTGCCGCGCGGTAAAATCACCGCCATCATGGGGCCGTCAGGGATCGGTAAAACGACGTTGCTGCGTCTTATCGGCGGGCAAATCCCCCCTGATAGCGGCGAAATTCTCTTCGACGGTGAAAACGTCCCGGAGATGTCTCGCTCGCGCCTCTACACGGTTCGCAAACGGATGAGCATGCTCTTTCAGTCGGGTGCGCTGTTCACCGATATGAACGTATTTGACAACGTGGCCTATCCGCTGCGTGAGCATACCCATCTTCCTCCTGCGCTGTTGCACAGCACGGTGATGATGAAGCTCGAAGCTGTGGGGTTGCGGGGGGCTGCGAAACTTATGCCGTCCGAACTCTCGGGTGGGATGGCGCGCCGCGCCGCGCTGGCGCGGGCTATTGCCCTGGAACCCGATTTAATCATGTTCGATGAACCGTTCGTTGGGCAGGACCCTATCACCATGGGCGTGCTGGTGAAGTTAATCTCGGAGCTGAACAGCGCCCTTGGCGTCACCTGCGTGGTGGTTTCCCACGACGTGCCGGAAGTGCTGAGCATTGCTGATTATGCCTATATTGTGGCTGACAAAAAGATCGTCGCCCACGGCAGCGCTCAGGCGTTGCAGGAGAATGGCGATCCGCGCGTGCGGCAGTTCCTGGACGGTATCGCAGATGGGCCGGTGCCTTTCCGCTATCCGGCGGGCGACTATCATGACGATTTACTGGGAATAGGGAGTTAATCCACTCATGCTGTTAAATGCGTTGGCGGGTCTTGGACACCGTGGCCTAAAAACCATCAGTACGTTCGGGCGTGCCGGATTAATGTTGTTCAACGCGCTGGTTGGCAAACCGGAGTTCCGCAAGCATGCGCCGTTACTGGTGCGGCAGCTTTATAACGTCGGCGTGCTGTCGATGCTTATCATCATCGTGTCGGGTCTGTTTATTGGCATGGTGCTAGGGTTGCAGGGGTATCTGGTGCTGACAACCTACAGCGCGGAAACCAGCCTTGGCATGCTGGTGGCGCTCTCGCTGCTGCGTGAACTCGGGCCGGTTGTAGCAGCGCTGCTGTTCGCCGGGCGTGCCGGATCAGCGCTGACGGCTGAAATTGGCCTGATGCGCGCCACAGAGCAGCTCTCCAGTATGGAGATGATGGCGGTCGATCCGCTGCGCCGGGTGATCTCGCCGCGCTTCTGGGCCGGGGTTATCTCCTTGCCGTTACTGACTATCCTCTTTGTGGCGGTAGGTATCTGGGGAGGCGCGCTGGTTGGCGTCAACTGGAAAGGCATTGATGCCGGGTTCTTCTGGTCTGCCATGCAGGACGCCATCGATCTGCGGATGGATCTGGTGAACTGTCTGATCAAGAGCGTGGTTTTCGCTGTGACGGTTACCTGGATTGCGTTGTTTAATGGTTACGATGCCATTCCGACGTCGGCGGGCATTAGCCGTGCAACGACGCGTACTGTCGTACATTCGTCGCTGGCCGTTTTAGGTCTGGATTTTGTGCTCACCGCACTGATGTTTGGGAATTGAGTTCATGCAAACGAGAAAAAATGAAATTTGGGTTGGCGTGTTTTTGCTTCTGGCGCTGCTGGCCGCGCTGTTTATCTGCCTGCGCGCGGCGGACATCACCTCTGTTCGCACCGAGCCGACGTATCGCGTCTACGCGACTTTCGATAATATCGGCGGCCTGAAGGCGCGCTCACCGGTCCGTATTGGTGGCGTCGTTATTGGACGTGTCGCTGACATTACGCTTGATGAGAAAACCTATCTGCCGCGCGTCGCAATGGATATCGAAGAACGCTATAACCACATTCCTGACACCAGCTCGCTCTCTATCCGCACCTCTGGCCTGCTGGGGGAGCAATATCTGGCCCTTAACGTTGGTTTTGAAGATCCTGAGCTGGGAACGTCTATCCTTAAAGACGGTAGCGTAATCCAGGATACCAAGTCAGCGATGGTGCTGGAAGATATGATTGGTCAGTTCCTTTACAACAGTAAAGGGGATGATAAAAAGTCTGACGATGCCCCTGCGCAGAGTGAAGACCACACCAACGTCGAACCGACGCCAGGCGCGACGAATTAATTTCAGGAGAAGTCATTCATGTTTAAACGACTGTTAATGGTTGCCATGCTGGTCATTGCCCCTCTAACCGCGGCGCACGCTGCAGATCAGAGTAACCCGTACAAACTGATGGATGAGGCCGCGAAGAAAACCTTCGACCGTCTTAAAAACGAACAGCCAAAAATCCGCGCTAACCCTGATTATCTGCGTGATGTGGTGGATCAGGAACTGCTGCCGTATGTGCAGATCAAGTACGCGGGTGCACTGGTGCTGGGCCGTTACTACAAAGACGCGACCCCGGCGCAGCGCGAGGCTTACTTTGCGGCGTTCCGTGAATACCTGAAACAGGCTTACGGCCAGGCGCTGGCGATGTACCACGGGCAGACCTATCAGATTGCCCCTGAACAGCCGCTGGGCGATGCCACCATCATTCCTATCCGCGTGACGATTATCGATCCAAACGGTCGTCCACCGGTACGCCTGGACTTCCAGTGGCGTAAAAACAGCCAGACCGGAAACTGGCAGGCGTACGACATGATCGCTGAAGGCGTCAGCATGATCACCACTAAACAGAACGAGTGGAGCGATCTGCTGCGCACCAAAGGCATCGATGGCCTGACGGCTCAGCTTCAGTCCATCTCTCGTCAGAAAATTACCCTGGACGAGAAGAAGTAATGTCACAGCAGCTTAGCTGGGCGCGTGACGGCGAGACGTTGACGCTGACGGGAGAGCTGGATCAGGATCTGCTTAACCCGCTGTGGGACGCTCGCCATAACGCGATGCAGGGCGTGACGTTGATTGATCTCCATGGCGTCACGCGGGTAGATACCGCCGGTATCGCCCTGCTGGCGCACCTGGTGGCCACGGGCAAAAAGCAGGGGAGTAGCGTCACCCTGACGGGGGTAAGCGATAATGTCGTAACCCTTGCACAGCTTTACAATTTGCCTGAAGACGTATTACCTCGCTAACTTTTTCAGTACGTTACTTCCGAAAGCCCCGACAGTTTACGCGTCGGGGCTTTTTGCTTGTTTAAGACCGCGCCACTTTGCTCTAAGATGTTGAGCTTGTTTTCACTATCAGATGATGTAGACCCCATGGAAAATAATGAAATCCAGACAGTGCTGATGAATGCACTCTCCCTTCAGGAAGCCCACGTCTCTGGCGATGGCAGTCACTTCCAGGTTATTGCTGTGGGTGAGATGTTCGACGGAATGAGTCGCGTGAAGAAACAGCAGGCTGTGTACGCGCCGCTGATGGAATACATTGCGGATAACCGCATCCACGCCCTGTCGATTAAAGCGTTCACCCCACAGGAGTGGGCACGCGATCGCAAACTAAACGGTTTTTGAGCTGAGGGCGAAGCGCCCGCAGCACGGTTGAATTTATAAGAGAGCAAACGATGGATAAATTTCGTGTACAGGGACCCACGCGTCTCCAGGGCGAAGTCACAATTTCTGGCGCTAAAAACGCCGCGCTGCCCATTCTTTTCGCTGCGCTGCTCGCAGAAGAGCCGGTAGAGATCCAGAACGTACCGAAGCTGAAAGATATCGACACGACCATGAAGTTGCTCGGCCAGTTGGGCACCAAAGTGGAGCGTAACGGTTCCGTCTGGATCGATGCCAGCAACGTGAACAACTTCTCAGCGCCTTATGAGCTGGTGAAAACCATGCGTGCTTCCATCTGGGCGCTTGGCCCGCTGGTGGCGCGTTTCGGTCAGGGACAGGTTTCACTGCCGGGCGGATGCGCTATCGGCGCCCGTCCAGTCGACCTGCATATCTTCGGTCTGGAAAAGCTGGGCGCGGAGATCAAGCTGGAAGAGGGGTACGTTAAAGCGTCCGTCAATGGTCGCCTGAAAGGCGCGCACATTGTCATGGACAAAGTGAGCGTGGGCGCAACGGTAACCATCATGTCGGCTGCTACGCTGGCAGAAGGCACTACCATCATCGAAAACGCCGCCCGAGAGCCGGAAATCGTGGATACCGCGAACTTCCTGGTCGCGCTGGGGGCGAAGATCAGCGGGCAGGGCACAGACCGTATCACCATCGAAGGCGTTGAACGTCTGGGTGGTGGTGTGTACCGCGTACTGCCAGACCGTATCGAAACCGGTACTTTCCTGGTAGCGGCTGCCATTTCTGGCGGTAAGATTGTTTGTCGTAACGCACAACCGGATACCCTGGATGCGGTGCTGGCGAAACTGCGCGATGCGGGTGCGGACATTGAAATTGGTGAAGACTGGATCAGCCTCGATATGCACGGGCAGCGTCCTAAAGCCGTTAACGTGCGCACTGCGCCACATCCGGCATTCCCGACGGATATGCAGGCACAGTTCACCCTGTTGAACCTGGTGGCCGAAGGCACAGGCTTCATCACGGAAACTATCTTCGAAAACCGTTTCATGCACGTACCGGAACTGATCCGTATGGGTGCGCATGCTGAGATTGAAAGCAACACGGTCATTTGCCACGGCGTTGAAAAACTGTCCGGTGCGCAGGTGATGGCGACCGATCTGCGCGCGTCTGCGAGCCTCGTACTGGCAGGTTGTATTGCAGAAGGGACTACCGTTGTCGATCGTATCTACCACATCGATCGTGGTTACGAGCGTATTGAAGACAAACTGCGCGCGCTGGGTGCGAATATCGAGCGTGTGAAGGGCGAGTAATCGTTCCGGCACCCCCCTGCCAGAACAGGCCGGGGGATTGCTGTTCCTGTAAATCCGGGTGCATCAGTCCTGATGTGCTTTCTTCGCTTTGCTCTGGCGCATCATGCGCGTTCTGTCGATAAATTCATGAGTAATGGGATCGTGATAGCGTGACGGCCATATCACCCACGGATGCGTATCCAGCGCCGTCGCAATAATCAGTTCCCCCTTCGGCCATGGGCGGGTCAGGGCGTTTGCCAGCGTCGACGAGCTCAGCCCATGACGACGTGATTCGGCAGCCAGCGATGTCCCTTTTTTACGCAGTGCCGCAATAATGTCAGCAGAATGCCAGTCGATGAATTTTGTATCCATAATGCTGTCCTTGTGTTCGTTATCGTCCACGTCGTTTCGTGTGAAAAGACAGCATTACTATACTCACTTCGAACATCTGTTCTAAAAAGTTCATGTTACGAGAAGCAATATTCAGAATAAGGCACGGCTTTATACATACGGCCTGTAACCTGATGAGCTTACGCGTAAATGTAATTTATTGGTGCGTACTGGAACCTCCCTACGAGATCGCAGGGAGATGAGGAGGGGATTAACGGTCGCGCTGGACGGCGATGTGCGCGAGGCCGATTAGCGCATCACGCCATGGGCTGTCGGGAATGACCTGAATTGCGGCGATGGCTTTGTCTGCTTCTTCTTCAGCACGCTGACGCGTCCATTCAAGGGAACCACAGATGGCCATTGTTTCCAGTACCGGTTCCAGAAGGTGGCGACCATTTCCCTGCTCGATAGCCTCCCGGATCATTTTCGCCTGCTCTGGTGTGCCATTGCGCATCGCGTGGAGCAGCGGCAGCGTTGGCTTGCCTTCGTTCAGGTCATCGCCAACGTTTTTACCGAGCGTTTCGCCATCCGCGCTGTAGTCCAGCAAATCATCAATCAGCTGGAACGCGGTGCCGAGGTAACGGCCATAGTCCTGAAGCCCTTTTTCCTGAGCTTCGCTACAGCCTGCCAGAATGCCGGAGCACTGCGCAGCGGCTTCAAACAGACGTGCGGTCTTGCTGTAAATCACCCGCATATAGTTTTCTTCGGTGATATCCGGGTCGTTGACGTTCATCAACTGTAGGACTTCGCCTTCAGCGATAACGTTTACGGCTTCTGACATCACTTCCAGCACCTTCAGCGAGCCAAGGCTGGTCATCATCTGGAAGGCTCGGGTATAGATAAAATCCCCTACCAGAACGCTTGCCGCATTACCAAACGCGGCATTGGCGGTGGCTTTGCCACGACGCATGTCTGATTCATCCACAACATCGTCATGAAGCAGGGTGGCGGTGTGGATAAATTCGATCAGCGCCGCGATCGTGACGTGGGCATTTCCCTGATAGCCAACCGCGCGTGCGGCCAGAATGGCAATCATCGGACGAATACGTTTACCGCCGCCGCTGACGATGTAATAGCCCAACTGATTGATCAGCTGAACGTCAGAGTTGAGTTGCTCCAGGATTGCTGCATTCACACCCGCCATATCTTGCGCGGTTAACTCATTGATTTTTTCTAAATTCATCGCAAAAGCCGGGCTTTTTATCCTGTTTATCCCACACGAGATGGGTACACAAAGGGTTTCGGTTTATAAATAGTATTGCTGATTGTACTGAAAAAATGGCTCAGATAAACGTTACCGTACGTGTTGTGTTTTTTTTCTTCATGTATTGATGGTAGCACTTGTCAAAGGCTCGCGTTTTGCGTAATATTCGCGCCCTATTGTGAATATTTATAGCGCACTCTGAATCATACGAGGATGTGCGCGGAAGCGGAGTTTATATGTACGCGGTTTTCCAAAGTGGTGGTAAACAACACCGAGTAAGCGAAGGTCAGACCGTTCGCCTGGAAAAGCTGGACATCGCAACTGGCGAATCTGTTGAGTTCGCTGAAGTTCTGATGATCGCAAACGGTGAAGAAGTCAAAATCGGCGTTCCTTTCGTTGATGGCGGCGTTATCAAAGCTGAAGTTGTTGCTCACGGTCGTGGCGAGAAAGTTAAAATCGTTAAGTTTCGTCGTCGTAAACACTATCGTAAGCAGCAGGGCCACCGTCAGTGGTTCACTGATGTGAAAATTACTGGCATCAGCGCCTAAGACCTGAGGAGAGATTTAAATGGCACATAAAAAGGCTGGCGGCTCCACACGTAACGGTCGCGATTCAGAAGCTAAACGCCTGGGCGTTAAGCGTTTCGGTGGCGAATCCGTTCTGGCGGGTAGCATCATCGTTCGTCAGCGTGGCACCAAGTTCCACGCGGGTACCAACGTAGGTTGCGGTCGTGACCACACTCTGTTTGCTAAAGCAGACGGTAAAGTGAAATTTGAAGTTAAAGGCCCGAACAACCGTAAATACATCAGCATCGTTGCTGAGTAAGGTTTTCTCGGTCCGGTAACGGATTAAAGCCCCGCAACGTGTTGCGGGGCTTTTTACATTGGAAACCCGGAAAATTTTCTGTAGGGAAAACGGGCATGAAGCAGCAGGCCGGCATTGGTATTCTTTTGGCGCTCACTACCGCAATGTGCTGGGGTGCACTGCCAATTGCAATGAAGCAGGTACTGGAAGTGATGGAACCGCCCACGGTGGTGTTTTATCGCTTCCTGATGGCAAGTATAGGCCTGGGCGCCATTCTGGCCGTCAAAGGTAAGCTGCCACCGCTGCGCATCTTCCGAAAACCGCGCTGGCTGGTGTTACTGGCTATCGCGACGGGCGGTCTGTTCGGTAACTTCATTCTGTTCAGCTCTTCCCTGCAATATCTTAGCCCTACAGCGTCGCAGGTGATTGGTCAGCTATCACCGGTCGGCATGATGGTCGCCAGCGTATTCATCCTCAAGGAGAAGATGCGCGGTACGCAGATCATCGGGGCAAGCATGTTGCTTTGCGGTCTGGTGATGTTCTTTAATACCAGTCTGATCGAGATTTTTACCCGCCTGACGGATTACACCTGGGGTGTCATTTTTGGGGTGGGTGCAGCAACGGTCTGGGTGAGTTATGGCGTCGCGCAAAAGGTGTTATTGCGTCGACTTGCCTCACAGCAGATCCTCTTTTTGCTGTACACTTTGTGTACACTGGCATTATTGCCGTTAGCTAAGCCGGGGGTGATTACCCAGCTCAGCGACTGGCAACTGGCGTGCCTCATTTTTTGTGGGCTGAACACGCTGGTCGGTTATGGCGCGCTGGCTGAAGCCATGGCGCGCTGGCAGGCAGCACAGGTGAGCGCCTTAATCACGCTTACCCCGCTGTTTACGCTGTTATTTTCAGATTTGTTATCAATGGCCTGGCCCGATGTCTTCGTCAAGCCGATGCTCAACCTGTTGGGTTATCTCGGTGCGTTTGTCGTGGTTGCGGGCGCGATGTATTCCGCCATTGGTCATCGTCTCTGGGGGCGTTGGCGCAAAAATGAAGCGGTTGTAATAGTCCCCCGCTCAGGCGAATGAGTTACGGAGAGTAAAATGAAGTTTGTTGATGAAGCGACGATTCTGGTCGTGGCAGGTGATGGCGGTAACGGTTGTGTAAGCTTCCGCCGTGAAAAATATATTCCTCGTGGCGGTCCTGACGGCGGTGACGGTGGGGACGGTGGCGACGTGTGGCTGGAGGCGGATGAAAACCTCAACACGCTGATCGACTACCGTTTCGAAAAATCTTTCCGCGCCGAACGTGGGCAGAATGGCCAGAGCCGCGACTGTACCGGTAAACGCGGTAAAGACGTGACGATCAAAGTGCCGGTAGGTACGCGTGTCATCGATCAGGGCACGGGCGAAACCATGGGTGATATGACCAAACACGGTCAGCGCCTGATGGTGGCGAAAGGCGGCTGGCACGGTCTGGGTAACAGCCGTTTCAAATCTTCCGTTAACCGTACCCCGCGTCAGAAAACCATGGGTACCCCGGGTGATAAGCGCGACCTGCAACTGGAACTGATGCTGCTGGCGGATGTGGGGATGCTGGGTATGCCAAACGCCGGTAAATCGACGTTTATCCGTGCGGTCTCTGCGGCGAAACCAAAAGTGGCGGATTATCCGTTTACGACGCTGGTACCGAGCCTGGGCGTTGTCCGTATGGATAACGAGAAGAGCTTCGTGGTCGCTGACATCCCGGGTCTGATTGAAGGGGCAGCAGAAGGCGCCGGTCTGGGGATTCGCTTCCTGAAGCACCTTGAGCGTTGTCGCGTACTGTTGCACCTCATCGACATCGATCCAATCGACGGTTCCGATCCGGTTGAAAACGCCCGTATCATTATCGGTGAGCTGGAGAAATACAGTGAAAAACTGGCGCAAAAACCGCGCTGGCTGGTATTTAACAAGATCGACCTGATGGATAAAGCGGAAGCTGAAGCGAAAGCGAAAGCGATTGCCGAAGCGATGGGTTGGGAAGATAAGTACTACCTGATCTCTGCCGCCAGCCAGGTTGGCGTGAAAGATCTCTGCTGGGATGTGATGACCTTTATCATCGAGAATCCGGTTGTTCAGGCAGAAGAGGCAAAACAGCCTGAAAAAGTTGAATTCATGTGGGATGACTACCACCGCCAGCAGCTCGAAGAGCTGGAAGCGGAAGAAGATGATGAAGACTGGGACGATGACTGGGATGAAGACGACGAAGAAGGCGTCGAGTTCATCTACAAGCACTAACCTCAGTATAAAGCCCCTTAACGGGGCTTTTTTTTATCCTATTTTCGCCGGTAACCAACAGCTGGCGATGAGGCCGCCCGCAGCGCCGTTCTCCAGCGTTAAATTGCCATGATGGAGCTGTACGATACGCTGTACGATGCTCAGCCCAAGGCCGCTGCCGCCGTAGCGCTGGTCGAGACGTCGGAAAGGTTCGGTGATCGACTGGCGGTGTGCCTCATCAATACCCGGCCCCTGATCGGTAACGCTCACCTGGGTACCGCTTTCCGTCGCTGTTAATGCCACTTCAATGGTTGTGCCTGCCGGGCTGTAGCGGGCGGCATTCTCCAGAAGGTTCCTTAGCATCAGACGTAACAGGACGGCGTCGCCCTGTACCGTCAGCGGGCTGTGAGCAGGCCATATCACCGTATGCTCTCTGGCTTCATGCTCCAGGCTGAGCGGTGCAATGATCGTCTCAGTCCAGTTCACGGTATCGTAATGGCCGCTGGCCATCGCCTGTCCGGCACGCGCCAGCATCAGCAGCTGTTCCACCGTGTGCATCAACTGATCGATCCGGTTTATCAGTGGCGTGGCCTGCGGGGAGCCGGACTGAGCCATCAGTTCCAGATGGAGCCTGATCCCCGCAAGCGGCGTACGTAACTCGTGTGCCGCATCGGCGGTAAACAGGCGTTCCTGTTGAATAGTGTGGTCCAGCCGGGCGAGAAGTTGATTGAGCGATGTGGTCACAGCGCCTATCTCTTCCATATCAGAATACATCGGCAGGGGAGTCAGATTATCCGCCGAACGGTTCGCAAGGCTGGCGCGAAGTTTGTTGAGTGGTCGGGTGATCCAGGTGACGGCCCAGAATGAGAAGAACAGGGTAAAACCGACCATCACCAGAGAAGGGACCAGCAGGGAGGCAATGGCTTCGCGGATCTCTTTTTCGACATGGTTGTTGCGCGCTTTCGCAGACAACGTTTCATTCACCAGAAAACCGATTTGCTCGCGGCTCTCATGCCACAGCCAGACTACGCTAACCAGTTGAAAAAATAGCAGTATAACCGCCAGCAACACCATTAATCGCCGGCGCATACTGTTCATTTCTGGCTCTCCAGACGGTAACCCACGCCACGTACGGTTTTGATGCGATCTTTACCGAGCTTGCGGCGCAGATTATGAATGTGGACTTCAAGCGTGTTTGATCCTGGATCGTCCTGCCAGGAGTAGATGTCCTGTTGCAGCGTTTCACGGTGCACGGTCTGCCCGCTGCGCATGATCAGACGCGTCAGCAGAGCGAACTCTTTTGGGGTCACTTCCACAGGCTGAGACTGGCGCAGCACCTGCTGAGTTTGCAGATTGAGGGTGATATCCCCGTCCGTCAGCAGGTTGTCGCTGTGGCCCTGATAGCGGCGGATTAACGCCCGTACGCGAGCCTGTAGCTCGGCAAGGGCGAAGGGTTTTACCAGATAATCGTCAGCGCCAGAATCCAGCCCGTTAATTCTGTCTTCAATGGCATCGCGGGCGGTAAGAATCAATACGGGATTCTCCACTCCGCGACGACGCCACTGGCAGAGCAGCGTCGCGCCGTCTTTATCCGGCAGTCCCAAATCCAGAATCACAAGGCTGTATTCTCCGCTCTGGATCAAGGCATCTGCTTCAGCCGCCGTGGCGGCACAATCCAGGGCGTAGCCCTCATTCCCCAGTGCCAGCGCTAACCCTTCCTGTAATAACAGATCGTCTTCAACTATCAGTAGTTTCATCGCTAGTTATTCTGGTAGATGTCCTTATAGAGCCTGCTTTCGAAACGCACCAGTGGAATACGACGATTGCGCTGGTCAGCCGGTTCGACGGCATAGCCGGACAGATACTGCACAAAGGCCATGCGTTGCCCGCTGGCTGTCGTGATAAAACCGGCAAGGTTGTAAACGCCCTGCAGGGAACCCGTTTTGGCTGACACTTTGCCATCCACGCCTGCAGCGTGAAGGCCCGCACGGTACTGAAGTGACCCATCGTGTCCGGCGAGCGGCAGCATTGTAATAAAGTTTAGCTCAGCGTCATGCTGAGCGATGTACTGCAACACCTGCATCATGGTGGCCGGTGAGATCAGGTTATGGCGCGATAAACCGGAACCGTCGACAGCGATCGTATTGCCCAGATCGATACCCGCCTGCTGGCGCAGGATTTGACGTACGGCATCAGAACCGGCCCGCCAGGTTCCTGGCACACCAAAGCGCGCGTGCCCGATCATACGGAACACCGTGTCGGCAATCATGTTATCCGACTTTTTCAGCATAATCTTAAGCAAATCATGCAGTGGCGCGGACTGTTTGCTGGCAATCACCGTGCCTGGTTCATTCACCTGCGTCTGGCGCAGCAGCGTTCCGGTGTAGGTTATGCCCGCCTGCTTCAGTTCATCTTTAAAAATGGCACCGGCATAGCCTGCGCCATCCTGAATGGCAAAGGCCAGCGGGAGGGGATCGGCCCGCTGGGTCAGGCAGCCGGTGAGCGTATAGCGGTTGAGATCGCCCGGTACCACGTCGAGCTCACAATACTGTGCCTCCGGGGAGCCTTTCGCCAGCGTCCGCACCTGGCTGAACATCGTGACCGGGTAGTAAGACGCCACGCGGATAAACGCTAAGTCATTGGGTTTTGGCGCGCTGTAAAGCGATACGGAGAAGCAGTTACGGTCAACGATGGCGGCGGCTGGCGGGGCGCTAAAGCACTGCGTCATGTCGTTCCATGGCCAGCCAGGCGCTTTATCGTGGCTGGCGAAAATGGAGGTGTCGATCAGCACGTTGCCATCAATTTTTGTTACGCCGGATTTTTTCAGTACCGCCACCATGTTGCGGACATCCTGGCGCTTAAAGGTGGGATCGCCACCAAAACGGGCGATAAGATCGCCTTTCAGTTCGCCACCCTCAACGTTACCTCTGGTTTCAAGGGTGGTAGTAAAACGGAAGTCAGGCCCGAGCTGGAGCAGGGCGGCGAGGGCAGTGATCACCTTCTGGGTACTGGCAGGCAGCGCCATCTGTTGACTGTGATAGTCAATCTCGGGAGCCTGCGCGCCAACCTTCTGCACCATCAGGGCAAGGTTCGCGCCGGCGGGCAGTTGATTAATGTACTCATCAACATTCGCGGCCTGAACGGTGAACGTTATACTGGTAGTCAATCCGATGATAAAACTGGAAAATCGCATAATCTCGCGCTAACAACCCGAAAACAAACCGTCATACTACGGTGCATGGCACTGTAAAGTAAACGATGACCCATAGTGAACTTCGCGGTAAAATGCGTATCAAATTGAAAAATTGCTGCTGACCTGGGGCGTTGCTCCCGGGTCGGTTTTCTTTTTGCTTCTGGCCTGTTCAGGTGGGCTGGAGCAGGGAACACTGCTCCCAACAGGAATGTTTAAGAGGTATAACAAATGCAAGCTATTCCGATGACCTTACGTGGTGCCGAAAAACTGCGCGAAGAGCTGGATTTTCTGAAATCCGTACGTCGCCCTGAAATCATCGCCGCTATCGCGGATGCGCGTGAGCATGGCGACCTGAAAGAGAATGCTGAATACCACGCGGCGCGTGAGCAGCAGGGTTTCTGCGAGGGGCGCATCAAAGATATCGAAGCGAAACTGTCCAACGCGCAGGTTATCGATATCACTAAAATGCCAAACAACGGTCGCGTGATCTTCGGCTCTACCGTCACCGTCCTGAATCTGGACAACGACGAAGAGCAAACCTATCGCATCGTGGGTGATGATGAAGCGGACTTCAAACAGAACCTGATTTCGGTGAACTCCCCGATTGCTCGCGGCCTGATTGGCAAAGAGCAGGATGATGTTGTGATTATCCGCACCCCGGGTGGCGAAGTGGAATACGAAATTATTAAGGTTGAATACCTGTAATTCGCTTCTCTTCTAAGATGTTGATACATTGTAAAGAAAAGAAAAAGGCCGCATAGCGGCCTTTTATCAACTCAAGGAGCATGGCATTTTGCTCGCCTGCTGAAAGAAATCCCTCGTTTCACACAGAAAATGTGTTTGATTCAGGATATCCTTAACGTGGCAGCGAGATTTTGCGCTCTTTAGATGGGCGATAGAGCACCAGCGTTTTACCGATGACCTGTACATTACAGGCGCCGGTTTCGCGCACGATGGCTTCCACGATCAGGTTTTTAGTGTCTCTGTCTTCAGAGGCGATTTTCACCTTGATCAGCTCGTGGTGTTCCAGCGCTTGTTCAATCTCGGCAAGCACCCCTTCGGTCAAACCATTGTTGCCAAGCATCACTACAGGCTTGAGCGGATGTGCCAGACCTTTAAGGTGCTGTTTTTGTTTAGTACTCAGATTCATCGTATATTTTTGCTTACGTTGGGATTGAAAACGGTTCATTCTACCGCCATCTCCCTAATATCGCCAAATAGCTGCGTAGAAATTTACGTCACAGGCAAGTAACGATGAACCAGGACGGAAATGTTAAATGACAGGTAAAAAGCGTTCTGCCAGCTCCAGCCGCTGGCTTCAGGAACACTTTAGCGATAAATATGTTCAACAGGCGCAGAAAAAGGGGTTACGTTCCCGCGCCTGGTTTAAACTTGATGAAATACAGCAAAGTGACAAACTTTTTAAACCGGGAATGACGGTGGTCGACCTCGGTGCGGCACCTGGCGGATGGTCTCAGTATGCGGTTACGCAGATCGGCGGAACGGGCCGTATCATCGCATGCGATCTTTTACCAATGGATCCCATCGTCGGTGTCGACTTCCTTCAGGGCGACTTTCGTGATGAATTAGTGCTTAAAGCATTACTTGATCGTGTAGGTGACAGTAAGGTCCAGGTTGTCATGTCGGATATGGCACCAAATATGTGTGGAACACCGGCGGTGGATATCCCCCGCGCCATGTATCTGGTGGAACTAGCGTTAGAAATGTGTCGTGATGTACTAGCGCCTGGTGGTAGTTTTGTTGTGAAGGTGTTTCAGGGCGAAGGTTTCGAGGAGTATCTTAAGGAAATTCGCTCCCTGTTTGCGAAGGTCAAAGTTCGTAAGCCGGACTCTTCCCGGGCCCGTTCCCGTGAAGTGTATATTGTAGCGACCGGGCGAAAATGATAACCGGTAGATTTCAGGCGAAAGTTTGAATGAAACTGGATATAGAGTATCCTGACGCTGTTTTTAACACAGTTGTAATATGAGGTTAATCCCTTGAGTGACATGGCGAAAAACCTAATACTCTGGCTGGTCATTGCCGTTGTGCTGATGTCAGTTTTCCAGAGCTTTGGGCCCAGCGAGTCGAATGGCCGCAAGGTGGATTATTCTACCTTCCTGCAAGAGGTCAATCAGGACCAGGTTCGCGAAGCGCGTATCAACGGACGTGAGATCAACGTTACCAAGAAAGATAGTAACCGTTACACGACTTACATCCCGGTGAACGATCCTAAGCTGCTTGATAACCTTCTGACCAAAAACGTCAAAGTGGTAGGCGAGCCGCCGGAAGAACCAAGCCTGTTGGCTTCTATCTTCATTTCCTGGTTCCCGATGCTGCTTCTTATCGGTGTCTGGATCTTCTTTATGCGCCAGATGCAGGGCGGTGGTGGCAAAGGTGCCATGTCGTTCGGTAAGAGCAAGGCGCGTATGCTGACGGAAGACCAGATCAAGACCACCTTTGCTGACGTAGCAGGTTGTGACGAAGCAAAAGAAGAGGTGGGTGAACTGGTTGAATACCTGCGCGAGCCGAGCCGTTTCCAGAAACTGGGCGGTAAGATCCCGAAAGGCGTCCTGATGGTCGGCCCTCCGGGTACCGGTAAAACCCTGCTGGCAAAAGCCATCGCGGGTGAAGCGAAGGTGCCGTTCTTTACTATTTCAGGTTCTGACTTCGTTGAAATGTTCGTGGGTGTCGGTGCATCTCGTGTGCGTGACATGTTCGAGCAGGCTAAGAAGGCAGCACCGTGCATCATCTTCATCGATGAAATCGACGCCGTTGGCCGCCAGCGTGGCGCAGGCCTGGGCGGTGGTCACGATGAACGTGAGCAGACCCTGAACCAGATGCTGGTTGAAATGGACGGCTTTGAAGGTAACGAAGGTATCATCGTTATCGCGGCAACTAACCGTCCAGACGTACTCGACCCTGCGCTGCTGCGTCCAGGCCGTTTCGACCGTCAGGTTGTGGTCGGTCTGCCGGATGTTCGTGGTCGTGAACAGATCCTGAAAGTGCATATGCGTCGCGTACCGCTGGCGCCAGATATCGACGCGGCAATCATCGCGCGTGGTACTCCAGGCTTCTCCGGTGCGGATCTGGCTAACCTGGTCAACGAGGCAGCACTGTTTGCCGCTCGCGGTAACAAGCGTGTAGTGTCCATGGTGGAATTTGAGAAAGCGAAAGACAAAATCATGATGGGTGCGGAACGTCGCTCCATGGTGATGACGGAAGCGCAGAAAGAGTCCACGGCATATCACGAAGCGGGCCACGCGATTATCGGTCGTCTGGTGCCGGAACACGATCCGGTACACAAGGTGACGATCATTCCACGCGGTCGTGCGTTGGGTGTGACCTTCTTCCTGCCTGAAGGCGACGCGATCAGCGCCAGCCGTCAGAAGCTGGAAAGTCAGATTTCAACCCTGTACGGCGGTCGTCTGGCAGAAGAGATCATCTACGGTGCGGAACATGTTTCCACCGGTGCGTCGAACGATATTAAAGTGGCGACAAACCTGGCACGTAACATGGTGACCCAGTGGGGCTTCTCCGACAAACTCGGTCCGCTGCTCTATGCAGAAGAAGAGGGCGAAGTATTCCTGGGCCGCTCCGTGGCAAAAGCGAAACATATGTCCGATGAAACGGCTCGTATCATCGACCAGGAAGTGAAAGCGCTGATTGAGCGTAACTACGCTCGCGCCCGTCAGATCCTGAATGACAATATGGACATCCTGCATTCGATGAAAGATGCGCTCATGAAATATGAGACCATCGATGCGCCGCAGATTGACGACCTGATGGCTCGCCGCGAAGTGCGTCCGCCAGCAGGCTGGGAAGACCCAGGCGCGTCTAACAATTCTGACAACAATGGCACCCCGCGTGCACCGCGTCCGGTCGATGAACCGCGTACGCCAAACCCGGGCAACACCATGTCAGAGCAGTTGGGCGACAAGTAAGTCACTGCTGTTGAAGCGTTTGTCTGTACATCAAACCCTGGAGCGTGCTCCGGGGTTTTTCTTTTTTATATAACCATGCAAATAACAGGGATTTAGCCATGAAACTCTTCGCCCAGGACTCGCATCTCGACCTTTCACATCCGCATGTGATGGGGATCCTGAATGTCACGCCTGATTCCTTCTCTGACGGCGGCACGCATAACTCGCTTATCGACGCGGTTAAACACGCGAATTTAATGATCAACGCGGGTGCCACCATCATTGACGTTGGAGGGGAGTCAACGCGGCCTGGCGCGGCGGAGGTTTCGGTGGAAGAAGAGCTGGCGCGCGTGGTGCCGGTGGTGGAGGCTATCGCCCGGCGCTTTGAAGTGTGGATCTCCGTTGATACCTCCAAACCCGAAGTGATCCGTGAAGTGGCGAGAGTGGGCGCTCACATTATCAATGATATCCGCTCGCTGACCGAGCCGGGCGCAATTGAAGCCGCCGCTGAAACCGGGCTACCGGTGTGTCTGATGCATATGCAGGGCCAGCCTAAGACAATGCAGGAGGCGCCAAAATATGAAGATGTGTTTGCCGACGTCACCCGCTTCTTTATTGAGCATATCGAACGCTGTGAACGTGCGGGTATCGCAAAAGAGAAATTGCTGCTCGACCCGGGCTTCGGTTTCGGTAAAAATCTCTCACACAATTACGCGTTGCTTGCGCGCTTATCAGAGTTTCATCAGTTCGGCCTGCCACTGCTGGTGGGAATGTCGAGAAAATCGATGATTGGTCAGTTGTTGAATGTCGGGCCGAACGAACGTCTGAGCGGCAGTCTGGCCTGCGCGGTGATTGCCGCGATGCAAGGTGCACACATCATTCGCGTCCATGACGTAAAAGAAACAGTAGAAGCCATGCGTGTGGTGGAAGCCACACTGGCAGCGAAGGAAAACAAACGCTATGAGTAATCGTAAATATTTTGGTACCGATGGCATCCGTGGGCGCGTAGGCGATGCGCCAATTACCCCTGACTTTGTCCTGAAGCTGGGTTGGGCGGCGGGTAAGGTACTGGCGCGTCATGGCTCCCGTAAGATCATTATTGGTAAAGATACCCGTATTTCGGGTTATATGCTGGAGTCCGCGCTGGAAGCCGGGCTGGCGGCGGCGGGGCTTTCAGCTTCCTTTACGGGGCCAATGCCGACCCCTGCTGTTGCCTATCTGACTCGTACCTTCCGTGCGGAAGCGGGCATCGTGATTTCAGCTTCTCATAATCCGTTCTATGACAACGGTATCAAATTCTTCTCCATCGACGGCACTAAACTGCCGGATGACGTGGAAGAGGCGATTGAAGCGGAAATGGAGAAAGAGATCACCTGTGTCGACTCCGCTGAGCTGGGTAAAGCCAACCGTATTGTCGATGCCGCAGGCCGCTACATTGAATTCTGCAAAGGCACGTTCCCGAATGAACTGAGCCTGGCACACCTCAAAATTGTGGTGGACTGTGCAAACGGTGCGACCTATCACATTGCGCCGAATGTTTTCCGCGAGCTGGGCGCGAAAGTGATCACCATCGGCTGCGAGCCGGACGGTCTGAACATCAATGAAGAAGTCGGCGCGACAGACGTGCGTGCCTTGCAGGCGCGTGTACTGGCTGAAAAAGCCGATCTGGGTATTGCCCTGGATGGCGATGGCGATCGTGTGATCATGGTTGACCACGAAGGTAACAAGGTCGATGGCGATCAGATCCTCTACATCATTGCGCGTGAAGGCCTGCGTCAGGGGCAACTGCGCGGTGGCGCGGTGGGCACGCTGATGAGCAATATGGGTCTGGAGCTGGCGCTGAAACAGCTGGGCATCCCGTTTGTTCGCGCGAAAGTGGGTGACCGCTACGTGCTGGAAAAACTTCAGGAAAAAGGCTGGCGCATTGGCGCGGAAAACTCCGGCCACGTGATCCTGCTCGATAAAACCACCACCGGTGACGGCATTGTGGCGGCGCTTCAGGTTGTTGCCGCGATGGCGCGTAACCATATGAGCCTGCACGATCTGTGCAGCGGCATGAAAATGTTCCCGCAGATCCTGGTGAACGTGCGTTTCACCGCTGGTAAAGGCGACCCGCTGGAAAATGATAACGTGAAAGCGGTGATGGCAGAGGTGGAAGCGACGCTTGGCAGCCGTGGACGCGTCCTGCTGCGTAAGTCGGGTACCGAGCCGCTGATCCGCGTGATGGTGGAAGGTGAAGACGAAGCGCAGGTAACTGAATTTGCGCACCGCATTGCGGATGCAGTGAAAGCTGCATAATCTTTGAGAATAAGTGTTTAAAAAGGCGGCGTTTGCCGCCTTTGTTTTAAGCAATTAATGGCTTTTTGCTGTTTTTTTCCGCAGTTGATACAATGCCTCGAAAATGCCCTTGCGAAGGTGATTCGCTTTGGTTAGTATTCACACCCGCTTCAGTGGGAAACAAAATCCTGCTAATTGGTCGAAGCATTGGTATGCGGCAAATCCGCAAGGAACAGGTTGATTATGTACGAAGCTCTTTTAGTTATTTTCCTTATTGTAGCCATCGCTCTCGTAGCGCTGATTATGCTGCAGCAAGGTAAAGGCGCTGATATGGGAGCCTCCTTCGGAGCAGGCGCTTCCGGTACGCTGTTCGGTTCAAGTGGTTCTGCGAACTTCATGACCCGTACGACGGCGATTCTGGCTACGCTGTTCTTCATCATCAGTCTGGTGCTGGGCAATATCAACAGCAACAAGACCAGTAAAGGAAGCGAGTGGGAAAATCTGAGCGCGCCAGCAAAAACTGAGCAAACTCAGCCAGCTGCACCGGCTAAGCCAACCAGCGATATCCCGCAGTAAGTATTCAGTACCGAGGTGGTGGAATTGGTAGACACGCTACCTTGAGGTGGTAGTGCCCTAACGGGCTTGTGGGTTCGAGTCCCATCCTCGGTACCAATATTCCAGAAGAAAGACGTCGCAAGACGTCTTTTTTTTCGTC
This sequence comes from Enterobacter cloacae complex sp. SYL003, assembly GCF_049236925.1. Lineage (NCBI taxonomy): Bacteria > Pseudomonadati > Pseudomonadota > Gammaproteobacteria > Enterobacterales > Enterobacteriaceae > Enterobacter > Enterobacter cloacae complex sp. SYL003. The sequence goes on from NZ_JBMKJK010000008.1 coordinate 108,526, forward strand.
TGTACATTCTGTGTTTCCGATCTATTGTAGGGCGGGTAAGCGCAGCGCCGCCCGCCGTTTTGCCCGGTGGCGCTGCGCTTACCGGGCCTACGAAGACCACAAAAAAGGCGCCCATTGGGCGCCTTTTGCATGTCTTGCTGTCGATTACTTCTTATCGCTGTGTTCCAGGTTCTCAACCTGCGGCAGACCATTACCGGAATTCGCGGAGAGCAGGCCATTCTCAACATAGTTGAACAGCTTCTCACGGGTATCGGTGATGTCCAGGTTACGCATGGTCAGCTGGCCAATACGATCGTCCGGAGAGAATACTGACTCACCTTTCTCCATGGTCAGACGCTCTGCTTTATAGGTCAGGTTGTCAGACACGGTATTGAGGATGGAGTAATCATTGCCGCGACGCAGTTCCAGCGTCACTTCGCCGGTGATTGCGCTCGCCACCCAACGTTGCAGGGCGTCACGCAGCATCAGCGCCTGTGGATCAAACCAGCGACCCTGATACAGCAGTTTGCCCAGCTGACGGCCATGAGCGTGATACTGCTCAATGGTGTCTTCGTTGTGAATACCGGTCAGCAGACGCTCGTAAGCGATGTGCAGCAGCGCCATCCCCGGAGCTTCGTAAATGCCACGGCTTTTCGCTTCGATGATACGGTTTTCGATCTGATCGCTCATACCCAGACCGTGACGACCGCCGATGCGGTTTGCTTCCAGCATCAGTTCAACATCGTCTGAGAAGGTTTTACCGTTCAGGGCAACCGGATGACCGCGCTCGAAACGCACGGTCACTTCTTCCGCCGGGATCTTCACGTTCTCATCCCAGAATTTTACGCCCATGATCGGGTTAACAATTTTTACGCTGGAGTTCAGGAATTCCAGGTCTTTCGCTTCGTGCGTCGCACCCAGCATGTTGGAGTCGGTTGAGTAGGCTTTCTCAACGGACATCTTATAGTCAAAGCCGCAGGCAATCATAAACTCAGACATTTCATGACGGCCACCCAGTTCGTCGATGAAGTCGGTATCCAGCCACGGTTTGTAGATCTGCAACTCGGCGTTGGTCAGCAGACCGTAACGATAGAAACGTTCAATATCGTTGCCTTTATAGGTACTGCCATCACCCCAGATGTTCACGCCATCTTCTTTCATGGCGGCGACCAGCATGGTGCCGGTGACAGCACGACCCAGCGGAGTGGTATTAAAATAGGTCAGGCCGCCGGTAGTGTTATGAAAAGCACCGCACTGGATAGCGGCAATGCCTTCAGCGACCAGTTGCTTACGGCAGTCAATCAGACGTGCGTTCTCTGCGCCATACTCCATGGCACGACGAGGGATCGCGTCATAATCTTCCTCGTCCGGCTGACCCAGGTTCGCAGTATATGCATACGGAACCGCTCCCTTCTGGCGCATCCACAGCAGTGCAGCGCTGGTATCCAGGCCGCCTGAGAAAGCGATGCCAATACGTTGTCCTACCGGAAGATGCTTGAGAATCGTCGTCATAGAATAAAACCCTGCTTGATTGACTGATTAGAGACCGCTTTCGCTCTCTTGTGCATTTTTATGCAAAATAAGTGAGTATTCATTTAATCATCTTTTGTCGAAGACCGGAAGAGACTCGTGCGTTTTTTGTAAAAAAATTGGTCTGTTCTGTCTGGCAGAAGCTGGGTTGACAGGTGGGGTCAACTATCAATATACTAAACGCCGATTTTACGTCCCGTCTTCGGTACCAAATCCCAGCATTATTTGCAAATTCTGTCCAAAACGCGTAGAATTTGCCACGTTTCAGGCGCGGGGTGGAGCAGCCTGGTAGCTCGTCGGGCTCATAACCCGAAGGTCGTCGGTTCAAATCCGGCCCCCGCAACCACTTTCCTATAAAGTTCTTTTTCAAATATACTGTGAAGACTTAGAGCCTTCGTAGCTGGATTTGAAAAAATTCTTTCGGAAAGTGCTCCAGGCCACAGTTGTGGCTATAGGGTTCAGTTATCTAAAGCCCCGATTTATCGGGGTTTTTTGTTATCTGACTACAGAATAACTGGGCTTTACGCCCTTTTTTTATGTCTTGGGGGTGGGCTTGTCCACATTAGAGCAAAAATTAACAGAGATGATTACTGCACCGGTCGAAGCACTGGGCTACGAACTGGTCGGCATCGAATTCGTTCGCGGCCGCACATCGACGCTGCGCATCTATATTGATAGTGAAGATGGCATCAATGTTGATGATTGTGCTGATGTCAGCCACCAGGTGAGTGCGGTTCTTGATGTTGAAGATCCGATTACCGTTGCGTACAACCTGGAAGTTTCCTCACCTGGCCTCGATCGTCCGATGTTCACGGCCGAGCACTATGTGCGCTTTACCGGTGAAGAAGTGGCTCTCGTTCTGCGTATGGCCGTACAGAACCGCCGTAAATGGCAGGGAATTATCAAAGCCGTTGATGGTGAAATGATCACGGTGACAGTCGAAGGCAAAGATGAAGTGTTCGCGCTGAGTAATATCCAGAAGGCGAACCTGGTTCCCCACTTTTAACAGTCTGGATTGAGGTGAAAAGCCCGCGATGAACAAAGAAATTTTGGCTGTTGTTGAAGCCGTCTCCAACGAGAAATCACTGCCGCGTGAGAAGATTTTCGAAGCGCTGGAAAGTGCACTGGCTACAGCAACCAAGAAAAAATACGAACAAGAGATCGATGTTCGCGTAGAAATCGATCGTAAAAGCGGTGACTTCGATACATTCCGTCGTTGGGTAATCGTTGAAGAAGTGACCCAACCGACCAAAGAGATCACGCTGGAAGCGGCGCGTTTTGAAGACGAAAGTCTGAACGTGGGTGACTACGTTGAAGATCAGATTGAATCTGTCACCTTCGACCGTATCACCACCCAGACCGCGAAGCAGGTTATCGTGCAGAAAGTTCGCGAAGCCGAGCGCGCGCTGGTTGTCGATCAGTTCCGCGATCAGGAAGGCGAAATCATCACTGGCGTGGTGAAGAAAGTGAACCGCGATAACATCTCTCTGGAGATCAAATCCGAAGGGCTGCCGGGTAACGCTGAAGCCGTTATCCTGCGTGAAGACATGCTGCCGCGTGAAAACTTCCGCCCAGGCGACCGTATTCGTGGTGTGCTGTATGCCGTACGTCCTGAAGCACGCGGTGCACAGCTGTTCGTGACGCGTTCTAAACCAGAAATGCTGGTTGAACTGTTCCGTATCGAAGTGCCGGAAATCGGCGAAGAAGTTATCGAAATCAAAGCGGCGGCCCGCGATCCGGGCTCCCGTGCGAAAATTGCGGTGAAAACCAACGACAAGCGTATCGACCCGGTCGGTGCTTGCGTCGGTATGCGTGGCGCACGTGTTCAGGCGGTTTCTACCGAACTGGGCGGCGAGCGTATTGATATCGTTCTGTGGGACGACAATCCGGCGCAGTTCGTAATCAACGCAATGGCACCGGCTGATGTGGCGTCTATCGTTGTTGACGAAGACAAACACACCATGGATATCGCTGTAGAAGCGGGCAACCTGGCGCAGGCGATTGGCCGTAACGGTCAGAACGTACGTCTGGCGTCACAGCTGAGCGGCTGGGAACTCAACGTGATGACCGTTGATGACCTTCAGGCCAAGCATCAGGCTGAAGCCCACGCGGCGATCGATACCTTCACCAAATACCTGGACATTGACGAAGACTTCGCCACTGTGCTGGTTGAAGAAGGTTTCTCTACGCTGGAAGAACTGGCCTACGTGCCAATGAAAGAGCTGCTGGAAATTGACGGTCTGGATGAACCAACCGTTGAAGCCCTGCGTGAACGCGCTAAAAACGCACTGACCACCCTGGCGCTGGCTCAGGAAGAAAGCCTTGGCGATAAGAAGCCGGCTGATGACCTGCTGAATCTGGAAGGTCTTGATCGTGCGATTGCGTTCAAGCTGGCTGCCCGTGGTGTTTGTACGCTGGAAGATCTCGCTGAGCAAGGCGTTGATGACCTGGCTGATATCGAAGGTTTAACCGACGAGAAAGCCGGCGAACTCATCATGGCCGCACGTAATATTTGCTGGTTCGGCGACGAAGCGTAATAAACTGTAGCAGGAAGGAACAGCATGACTGATGTAACTGTAAAATCGCTGGCTGCTGAGATTCAGACCTCCGTGGACCGCCTGGTACAGCAATTTGCTGATGCAGGGATCCCGAAGGCCGCTGATGACTCGGTGACTGCGCAAGAAAAACAAACCTTGTTAGCGCACCTGAACCGTGAACACGGCTCTACGCCTGACAAGTTAACGCTGCAGCGCAAAACGCGTAGCACGTTGAACATCCCTGGTACCGGTGGCAAAAGCAAATCGGTACAAATTGAAGTCCGCAAGACGCGCACCTTTGTAAAACGTGATCCGCAAGAGGCAGAACGCCTTGCTGCGGAAGAGCAGGCACAGCGTGAAGCGGAAGAACAAGCTCAGCGTGAGGCAGAAGCCACTGCCAAACGCGAAGCAGAATTAAAAGCTGAACGTGAGGCCGCAGAAAAAGCGAAACGCGACGCCGGTGAAAAAGCGAAGCGTGACGCTGCGGAAAAAGACAAAGTGAGCAATCAACAGACCGACGAAATGACCAAAACTGCCCAGGCTGAAAAAGCCCGCCGTGAAAATGAAGCTGCCGAGCTGAAGCGTAAAGCGGAAGAAGAAGCCCGCCGCAAGCTTGAAGAAGAAGCTCGCCGCGTCGCCGAAGAAGCGCGTCGCATGGCAGAAGAAAACGAGAAGAACGGTGTGAATACCGCTGAACCAACTGAAGACAACAGCGATTATCACGTCACCACCTCTCAGCATGCACGTCAGGCAGAAGACGATAACGACCGTGAAGTTGAAGGTGGTCGTGGCCGTACTCGCAGTACAAAAGCGGCGCGTCCTGCGAAAAAAGGTAACAAGCACGCTGAATCTAAAGCTGACCGTGAAGAAGCACGTGCAGCGGTTCGCGGTGGTAAAGGCGGTAAGCGTAAAGGTTCCGCTCTGCAGCAGGGCTTCCAGAAGCCAGCTCAGGCCGTTAACCGTGACGTTGTGATCGGCGAAACCATCACCGTTGGCGAACTGGCTAACAAGATGGCGGTGAAAGGCTCTCAGGTCATCAAAGCGATGATGAAGCTGGGCGCAATGGCCACCATCAACCAGGTCATCGACCAGGAAACCGCACAGCTGGTTGCCGAGGAGATGGGCCACAAAGTTATCCTGCGTCGTGAAAACGAGCTGGAAGAAGCAGTAATGAGCGACCGTGATACGGGCGCAGCGGCTGAACCGCGCGCACCGGTTGTGACCATCATGGGTCACGTTGACCACGGTAAAACCTCTCTGCTTGACTACATTCGTTCTACTAAGGTTGCCTCCGGCGAAGCGGGTGGTATTACCCAGCACATCGGTGCTTACCACGTAGAAACCGAAAACGGCATGATCACCTTCCTGGATACCCCAGGCCACGCAGCGTTTACCTCAATGCGTGCTCGTGGTGCTCAGGCAACGGATATCGTTGTTCTGGTTGTTGCTGCCGATGATGGCGTGATGCCACAGACCATTGAAGCTATCCAGCACGCGAAAGCGGCGCAGGTGCCTTTGGTTGTTGCAGTCAACAAAATCGATAAGCCAGAAGCCGATATGGATCGCGTTAAGAACGAACTGTCACAGTACGGCGTTATGCCGGAAGAGTGGGGCGGTGAAGCGCAGTTCATCCCTGTATCTGCAAAAGCAGGTACCGGTATCGACGACCTGCTGAACGCTATCCTGCTTCAGGCTGAAGTTCTGGAGCTGAAAGCGGTTCGTAAAGGTATGGCGAGCGGTGCGGTAATCGAATCCTTCCTGGATAAAGGTCGTGGTCCGGTTGCAACCGTTCTGGTTCGCGAAGGTACTCTGCACAAGGGCGACATCGTTCTGTGTGGTTTCGAATACGGTCGCGTTCGTGCGATGCGTAACGAACTGGGTCAGGAAGTGCTGGAAGCGGGTCCGTCCATCCCAGTGGAAATCCTCGGCCTGTCCGGTGTTCCGGCTGCCGGTGACGAAGTAACCGTGGTACGTGACGAGAAGAAAGCACGTGAAGTGGCGCTGTATCGTCAGGGTAAATTCCGTGAGGTGAAACTGGCTCGCCAGCAGAAATCTAAACTCGAGAACATGTTCGCCAACATGACTGAAGGCGAAGTTCACGAAGTGAACATCGTTCTGAAAGCGGACGTACAGGGTTCTGTGGAAGCGATCTCCGACTCCTTGCTGAAACTGTCTACCGACGAAGTGAAAGTGAAGATCATCGGTTCTGGCGTAGGTGGTATCACCGAAACTGACGCAACCCTGGCAGCCGCGTCCAACGCTATCCTGGTTGGCTTCAACGTTCGTGCTGACGCATCTGCGCGTAAAGTTATCGATGCTGAAAGCCTGGATCTGCGTTACTACTCCGTCATCTATAACCTGATTGACGAAGTGAAAGCAGCGATGAGCGGCATGCTGTCTCCTGAGCTGAAACAGCAGATCATCGGTCTGGCTGAAGTACGTGACGTGTTCAAATCACCGAAATTCGGTGCGATCGCGGGCTGTATGGTTACCGAAGGGACCATTAAGCGTCACAACCCAATCCGCGTGCTGCGCGACAACGTGGTTATCTACGAAGGTGAGCTGGAATCCCTGCGCCGCTTCAAAGATGACGTTAACGAAGTTCGTAACGGCATGGAATGTGGTATCGGTGTTAAGAACTACAACGACGTTCGCGTTGGCGATATGATCGAAGTGTTCGAGATCATCGAAATTCAGCGTACCATCGCGTAATCTTCGTCAACTGAAGATTAATTAGCGTAGGCCGGGTAAGCGAAGCGCCACCCGGCAGTAATTTTAAAAAGGGGCTTAAGCCCCTTTTTTGTCTGGAGAATTTATTATGGCGAAAGAATTTGGTCGCCCACAGCGCGTCGCGCAGGAGATGCAGAAAGAGATCGCTCTCATTCTGCAACGTGAAATCAAAGATCCACGCGTGGGGATGATGACCACCGTGTCTGGCGTGGAAATGTCCCGCGACCTGGCGTACGCCAAAGTGTTTGTGACATTCCTGAATGACCAGGATGAAGACGCCGTGAAGAACGGCATTAAAGCGCTGCAGGAAGCCTCTGGTTTCATCCGCTCTCTGCTTGGCAAAGCGATGCGTCTGCGTATTGTGCCGGAGCTGACCTTCTTCTACGACAACTCGCTGGTTGAGGGTATGCGTATGTCCAACCTGGTGACCAGCGTGGTGAAACATGACGATGAGCGTCGTGTTAACCCGGCGGACGACAGCAAGGAGGACTGATGAGTCGTCCTCGTCGTCGCGGTCGTGACGTGCATGGCGTGCTGTTGCTGGATAAACCACAGGGCGCATCCAGCAACGACGTGCTGCAAAAAGTAAAGCGTATTTATAACGCCAATCGCGCGGGGCACACCGGCGCGCTGGATCCGCTGGCAACCGGGATGCTCCCGATCTGCCTGGGTGAAGCGACAAAGTTTTCCCAGTATCTGCTGGATTCCGATAAGCGCTACCGCGTGATTGCCAAACTGGGCCAGCGCACGGACACTTCCGATGCGGATGGTCAGGTCGTTGAAGAGCGCCCGGTAACCTTCAGCGCAGAGCAACTTGATGCGGCGCTGGAGAGCTTCCGGGGCGACACAATGCAGGTGCCGTCGATGTATTCGGCGTTGAAATATCAGGGCAAGAAGCTTTACGAATATGCGCGTCAGGGCATTGACGTTCCGCGTGAAGCCCGTCCGATTACCGTGTATGAGCTGCTGTTCATTCGCCACGAAGGTGATGAGCTGGAGCTGGAAGTACACTGTTCGAAAGGGACCTACATCCGTACCATCATTGACGACCTCGGTGAAAAGCTGGGCTGCGGCGCGCATGTGATTTATCTGCGTCGTCTGGCGGTCAGCAAGTATCCGGTCGAACGTATGGTAACGCTTGAGCATCTGCACGCCCTGGCTGAACAGGCGCAAGCGCAGGGAATTGCGCCGGCAGATCTGCTGGATCCGCTGCTGATGCCAATGGACAGTCCGGCAGCAGATTTCCCGGTTGTTAATCTTCCTTTAACATCGTCCGTTTACTTTAAGAACGGAAACCCGGTCCGCACAACGGGGGCGCCGCTTGAGGGCCTGGTCCGTGTGACGGAAGGGGAGGAAGGCAAGTTTATCGGGATGGGCGAAATGGACGGTGAAGGGCGCGTTGCCCCGCGTCGTCTGGTCGTCGAATACCCGGTCGAAGCGTGACGGTGATAACGCCTCACCTTGCGATAAGCAGGGGAGACGAGTAGAATATCGCCGCTTAACGCCTGGTAAATTGTTTAACAATCTGCGGGGCGTACATGGGATAGCTGAATTAGAGATCGGCATCCTTACATTCTTTATACTTTGGAGTTTGAAAATGTCTCTAAGCGTTGAAGCTAAAGCTAAAATCGTTTCTGAGTTTGGTCGTGGTACTAACGACAGCGGTTCTACCGAAGTTCAGGTTGCACTGCTGACTGCACAGATTAACCACCTGCAGGGTCACTTTGCAGAGCACAAAAAAGATCACCACAGCCGTCGTGGTCTGCTGCGTATGGTTTCTCAGCGTCGTAAACTGCTCGACTACCTGAAGCGTAAAGATGTTGCACGCTACACCGCGCTGATCGAGCGTCTGGGTCTGCGTCGCTAATTCTTGCGAGTTTCAGAAAAGGGGGCCTGATGGCCCCTTTTTTCAACCAGACGGCAGCAATTCAGGGGAAACTATTGTATTGTTGCTATAAATGATCTTCATTGCAGAGGTTCGCGCGGCTAATGAGAGGCTTCACCCATGGGGGTGTCGGTTGTCATTAGTCGCGAGGATGCGAAGAAGGTCGGGTTAAATCGTCAGCACACCTGAGGTGTGCTTTCAAACATTTAAGAAAGGACAGAATTTTGCTGAATCCGATCGTTCGTAAATTCCAGTATGGTCAGCATACCGTCACGCTGGAAACCGGCATGATGGCTCGTCAGGCTACTGCTGCCGTAATGGTAAGCATGGATGACACTGCTGTATTCGTTACCGTAGTTGGCCAGAAAAAAGCTAAACCAGGTCAGGACTTCTTCCCACTGACCGTGAACTACCAGGAGCGTACCTACGCTGCCGGTAAAATCCCGGGTGGCTTCTTCCGTCGTGAAGGCCGTCCAAGCGAAGGCGAAACCCTGATCGCGCGTCTGATTGACCGCCCGGTTCGTCCGCTGTTCCCGGAAGGTTTCGTCAATGAAGTGCAGGTTATCGCAACCGTTGTTTCCGTTAACCCACAGGTTAACCCGGACATCGTAGCGATGATCGGTGCGTCTGCTGCCCTGTCACTGTCTGGTATCCCATTCAATGGCCCAATCGGTGCCGCGCGCGTCGGTTACATCAACGACCAGTACGTGCTGAACCCAACTCAGGAAGAGCTGAAAGAGAGTAAGCTGGATCTGGTTGTTGCCGGTACTGAAGCAGCGGTTCTGATGGTTGAATCTGAAGCAGAACTGCTGAGTGAAGACCAGATGCTGGGCGCAGTGGTCTTCGGCCACGACCAGCAGCAGATTGTTATCCAGAACATCAACGACCTGGTGAAAGAAGCCGGTAAACCACGTTGGGACTGGCAGCCAGAAGCGGTAAACGACGCGCTGAACGCACGCGTAGCTGCACTGGCAGAATCTCGTCTGAGCGATGCATATCGCATTACAGACAAACAGGAGCGTTATGCTCAGGTTGACGTGATCAAAGATGAAACCATCGCAACCCTGATCGCGGAAGACGAAACGCTGGACGCTAACGAGCTGAGCGAAATCCTGCACGCTATCGAGAAAAACGTTGTTCGTAGTCGCGTACTGGCAGGCGAGCCGCGTATTGATGGCCGTGAAAAGGACATGATCCGTGGTCTGGATGTGCGTACTGGCGTGCTGCCACGTACTCACGGTTCCGCGCTGTTCACCCGTGGTGAAACCCAGGCGCTGGTTACCGCTACCCTGGGTACTGCACGTGACGCACAGAACATCGATGAACTGATGGGCGAGCGCACTGACAGCTTCCTGTTCCACTACAACTTCCCTCCGTACTCTGTGGGCGAGACCGGTATGGTTGGCTCACCGAAGCGTCGTGAAATTGGTCACGGTCGTCTGGCGAAGCGCGGCGTGCTGGCAGTAATGCCAGAAGCAGACAAATTCCCGTACACTGTACGTGTCGTGTCTGAAATCACTGAATCCAACGGTTCTTCTTCCATGGCTTCCGTGTGTGGTGCCTCTCTGGCGCTGATGGATGCAGGCGTGCCGATCAAAGCCGCCGTTGCGGGTATCGCAATGGGTCTGGTGAAAGAAGGCGACAACTTCGTTGTTCTGTCTGACATTCTGGGTGACGAAGATCACCTGGGTGATATGGACTTCAAAGTGGCGGGTTCCCGCGACGGTATCTCTGCCCTGCAGATGGATATCAAAATTGAAGGTATCACCAAAGAGATCATGCAGGTTGCTCTGAACCAGGCTAAAGGTGCGCGTCTGCACATTCTGGGCGTGATGGAACAGGCTATCAACGCACCACGCGGTGATATCTCTGAATTCGCTCCGCGTATTCACACCATCAAGATCAATCCAGACAAGATCAAAGATGTTATCGGTAAGGGCGGTTCTGTTATCCGTGCACTGACCGAAGAAACGGGCACCACCATCGAAATCGAAGATGACGGTACTGTGAAAATCGCAGCAACCGACGGTGAGAAAGCGAAATATGCTATCCGCCGTATCGAAGAGATTACAGCAGAAATCGAAGTGGGCCGTATCTACAATGGTAAAGTGACCCGTATCGTTGACTTTGGCGCATTCGTTGCCATCGGTGGCGGTAAAGAAGGTCTGGTACATATCTCTCAGATCGCTGACAAGCGCGTTGAGAAAGTGACCGATTACCTGCAAATGGGTCAGGAAGTACCGGTGAAAGTTCTGGAAGTTGACCGCCAGGGCCGTATCCGTCTGAGCATTAAAGAAGCAACCGAGCAGTCTCAGCCTGCTGCGGCGCCGGAAGCCCCGGCTGCTGAACAGCAAGGCGAGTAAGGTTGCCATTTGCCCTCCGCGTAGGCGGAGGGCTTATTATCAGGCAGGACGCCTTGTTAAGCCGCCGGGGGACAGGACGTTCATCCAATAGTTGTCTTCGGGAGTGGGAAATGAAGCCTTTTTTGCGCTGGTGTTTCGTTGCGACAGCTTTAACGCTGGCAGGATGCAGCAACTCTGCCTGGCGTAAGAGCGAAGTCCTCGCAGTGCCATTGCAACCGACTTTGCAGCAGGAAGTGATTCTGGCACGCATGGAACAAATACTTGCCAGTCGGGCTTTAACCGATGACGAACGCGCACAGCTTTTATATGAGCGCGGAGTGTTGTATGATAGTCTCGGTCTGAGGGCATTAGCGCGAAATGATTTTTCACAAGCGCTGGCAATTCGACCTGATATGCCTGAAGTATTCAATTACTTAGGCATTTATTTAACGCAGGCAGGCAATTTTGATGCTGCCTATGAAGCGTTTGATTCTGTACTTGAGCTTGATCCAACTTACAACTACGCGCACTTGAATCGCGGTATCGCATTGTATTACGGCGGTCGTGATAAGTTAGCGCAAGATGATCTGCTGGCGTTTTATCAAGACGATCCTAATGATCCTTTCCGCAGCCTGTGGCTTTACATCGTTGAGCAGAAGCTCGATGAGAAGCAGGCCAAAGAAGCACTGAAACAGCGCTTCGAGAAATCGGACAAGGAACAGTGGGGATGGAACATTGTCGAGTTCTACCTGGGCAACATTAGCGAAGCAACGCTGATGGAACGCCTCAAGGCGGACGCAACGGATAACACCTCGCTCGCTGAGCATCTCAGTGAAACCAACTTCTATTTAGGTAAGTACTACCTAAGTCTGGGGGATATGGACAGCGCTACGGCACTGTTCAAATTAGCGGTTGCTAACAACGTACATAACTTCGTTGAGCACCGTTATGCATTGTTGGAATTATCGCTCTTGGGCCAGGAGCAAGACGACCTGGCAGAATCGGACCAGCAATAGCTGACGACATAAACATCAGCCCGTAATCTTTTGATTGCCATCACCTTCACTGGTGAGGGCGTTGTTGTTCGTCAATACACCTAATTTGAGCCGGTTCACACTTTTCAATGAAAATTGCTAATCATTTTCACGATGAGCTAAGTAGACTGGCCGCCATTAATATCGAGGCACTTGTACTACATGGCTGAATTCGAAACCACTTTTGCAGATCTGGGCCTGAAGGCTCCTATCCTTGAAGCCCTTAACGATCTGGGTTACGAAAAACCATCTCCGATCCAGGCTGAGTGTATCCCACACCTGCTTTCTGGTCGTGACGTGCTGGGCATGGCCCAGACCGGTAGCGGTAAAACCGCAGCATTCTCGCTGCCGCTGCTGAACAACATTGATCCGGACCTGCGTGCGCCGCAGATCCTCGTCCTGGCTCCAACCCGTGAACTGGCTGTTCAGGTTGCTGAAGCAATGACGGAATTCTCTAAACATATGCGCGGCGTAAACGTGGTAGCCCTGTACGGCGGCCAGCGTTATGACGTGCAGTTACGCGCCCTGCGCCAGGGCCCACAGATTGTTGTCGGTACGCCGGGCCGTCTGCTGGATCACCTGAAGCGCGGTACCCTGGACCTCTCTAAGCTGAGCGGCCTGGTACTGGATGAAGCAGATGAAATGCTGCGTATGGGCTTCATCGAAGACGTTGAAACCATCATGGCGCAGATCCCGGAAGGTCATCAGACCGCTCTGTTCTCTGCAACCATGCCAGAAGCGATCCGTCGCATTACCCGCCGCTTCATGAAAGAGCCGCAGGAAGTGCGTATTCAGTCCAGCGTGACCACTCGCCCGGACATCAGCCAGAGCTACTGGTCTGTATACGGCATGCGCAAAAACGAAGCGCTGGTCCGTTTCCTGGAAGCGGAAGATTTTGATGCGGCGATTATCTTCGTACGTACCAAAAATGCGACCCTGGAAGTGGCTGAAGCGCTGGAGCGTAGCGGCTACAATAGCGCAGCGCTGAACGGCGACATGAACCAGGCGCTGCGTGAGCAGACTCTGGAGCGTCTGAAAGATGGTCGTCTGGATATCCTCATTGCAACCGACGTGGCAGCACGTGGTCTGGACGTTGAGCGTATCAGCCTGGTTGTAAACTACGATATCCCAATGGACTCCGAGTCTTACGTTCACCGTATCGGCCGTACCGGTCGTGCGGGTCGTGCGGGCCGTGCGCTGCTGTTCGTTGAGAACCGCGAGCGTCGTCTGCTGCGTAACATTGAACGCACCATGAAGCTGACCATTCCAGAAGCTGAGCTGCCAAACGCAGAACTGCTGGGCAAACGCCGTCTGGAAAAATTCGCCGCGAAAGTACAGCAGCAGCTGGAAAGCAGCGATCTGGATCAGTACCGTGCGCTGCTGTCCCAGATCCAGCCTGTCGCTGAAGGCGAAGAGCTGGATATGGAAACTCTGGCCGCAGCACTGCTGAAAATGGCGCAGGGCGAACGTAGCCTGATCGTGCCACCTGATGCACCGATGCGTCCTAAGCGTGAGTTCCGTGACCGTGACGATCGTTTCGAACGTCGTGGCGACCGTAACGACCGTGGTCCACGCGGTGACCGTCCAGAGCGTGGTGGTGAAGACCGTCCACGTCGCGAGCGTCGTGACGCTGGCGAAATGGAACTGTATCGCATTGAAGTGGGCCGTGATGATGGTGTTGAAGTTCGTCACATCGTTGGCGCGATCGCTAATGAAGGCGACATCAGCAGCCGTTACATCGGTAACATCAAGCTGTTCGGTTCACACTCAACGATCGAGCTGCCAAAAGGCATGCCGGGCGAAGTACTGCAGCACTTTACTCGAACCCGCATTCTAAACAAGCCAATGAACATGCAACTGATGGGTGATGCACAGCCTCGCTCTGACCGCGGTGGCGAACGCCGTGGCGGTGGTCGCAGCTTCGGTGGCGAGCGTCGTGAAGGCGGTCGTAGCGAAGGTCGCACTGGCGAACCTCGTCGTTTCTCCGGCGAGCGCCGTGAAAATCGTGGCCCACGCCGCGAAGAAGGCACCAGCCGTCGTCGTTTCGGTGACGCGTAAGCCTTTTCGCTTTTGACGTAAAGTAAAATATACAGCCCCGATAGTTGTTATCGGGGCTTTTTTTATTCCTTTTGTACTCTTGTACTGGTACAGTGCATCACATTAAAATGCACACCACATTTTTGACTGGAGATAAGGCCGCATGGCAACACTAACCACCACCCAAACGTCACCTTCGCTGCTTGGCGGCGTGGTGATCATCGGCGGAACCATTATTGGTGCCGGGATGTTCTCCCTGCCAGTGGTTATGTCCGGTGCGTGGTTCTTCTGGTCGCTGGCGGCGCTGGTTTTCACCTGGTTCTGCATGCTCCATTCCGGGCTGATGATCCTTGAAGCAAACCTGAACTACCGCATTGGCTCCAGCTTCGACACCATCACCCGAGATCTGCTGGGCAAAGGCTGGAACCTGGTGAACGGGGTGTCCATCGCGTTTGTACTCTATATCCTGACCTACGCGTACATTTCAGCGAGCGGATCGATTCTGCATCACACCTTCTCCGAGATGTCGCTGAACGTTCCGGCGCGTCTGGCGGGTCTCTGCTTCGCGCTGGGCGTGGCGTTTATCGTCTGGATGAGTACCAAAGCGGTCAGCCGCATGACGGCGATCGTGCTGGGCGCCAAGGTCATCACCTTCTTCCTGACCTTCGGCAGCCTGCTGGGGCACGTCACGCCGGCCACGCTGTTTAACGTTGCGGAAGTGAACACCTCCTACACGCCATACCTGCTTATGACGTTGCCATTCTGTCTGGCGTCGTTCGGCTACCACGGCAACGTACCGAGCCTGATGAAGTACTACGGCAAGGATCCGCGCACCATCGTGAAATGCCTGATTTACGGCACGCTGCTGGCGCTGGGGCTGTATGTGATCTGGCTGCTGGGGACGATGGGTAACATCCCGCGTCCAGAATTTATCGGCATTGCGCAGAAGGGCGGTAACATTGATGTGCTGGTACAGGCGCTGAGTGGCGTGCTGAACAGTCGCAGTCTGGATCTGCTTCTGGTGGTCTTCTCTAACTTTGCGGTGGCGAGCTCATTTCTCGGCGTGACGCTGGGCCTGTTTGACTACCTGGCAGATCTGTTTGGTTTTGATGACTCTGCGATGGGGCGCTTCAAAACGGCGCTGTTGACCTTCCTGCCGCCGATTGTGGGCGGCCTGCTGTGGCCGAACGGTTTCCTGTACGCCATCGGCTATGCAGGACTGGCGGCTACCATCTGGGCGGCGATTGTACCGGCGCTGCTGGCGCGTAAATCGCGTAAGCGCTTCGGCAGCCCGAAATTCCGCGTCTGGGGCGGAAAACCGATGATTGCGCTGATCCTGGTATTTGGTCTCGGCAACGCGGTGGTGCACATGCTGTCGAGTTTTAATCTGTTGCCTGTGTATCAGTAAACAGAAAGCCCGGTGGCGCTACGCTTACCGGGCCTACAGGGATCGCGTAGGCCGGATAAGGCGAAGCCGCCATCCGGCAAAAAACTACCCCACCAACTCCTCTTTCACCTGCATCGCCAGATCAAATGAATGCAAACGCGCCTGATGATCGAAAATCTGGCCGTTGACCATAATTTCATCCGCCTGCGTTTCTCGTAGCACTGCCTCCAGACCGTGACGCACCTTCGCCTTATCACCCACCAGCGACATGCTCAGGGCCTGCTGCACGCCATACTGCTCGGAGGCCGACCACAGCTGATGCATATTTTCTACCGGTGGTGGCAACTGGCCCGTCTCGCCGCGACGCAGCTTCACAAACGCCTGCTGCATGGAGGTAAACAGGAATTCCGCGTCGCGGTTGCTGTCGGCGGCAATGATATTGATGCACACCATCGCATACGGCTTCTCAAGACGCTCGGAAGGCTTGAAGTTTGTGCGGTAGAGATGCAGAGCCTGATGCAGCATATCCGGTGCGAAGTGGGAAGCGAACGCGAACGGCAGCCCCAGCTGTGCGGCAAGCTGTGCGCTGTACAGACTTGAGCCTAACAGCCACACCGGGATTTTCTCGCCGTAGCCCGGCACCGGGCGCACGTGCGGGTTAGGATCGCTCGCATCGAACCAGTCTACCAGCTCCGCTACATCACGCGGGAAGTTGTCGATATCGCCGCTCATATGGCGACGCAGGGCGCGCATGGTCGGCTGGTCGCTGCCCGGCGCGCGGCCAAGACCCAAATCAATGCGACCGGGGTAGAGTGTATTCAGGGTGCCAAACTGCTCGGCAATCACCAGCGGGGCATGGTTCGGCAGCATCACGCCACCGGAGCCAAGGTGCAAAGTAGTGGTATTCGCCGCCAGATAGCCAATCAGTACTGAGGTGGCGGCGCTGGCGATGCCCACCATGTTATGGTGCTCCGCCAGCCAGTAGCGGTGATAGCCACGTTTTTCGGCAAGCTGAGCCAGATCCAGAGAGTGCGAAAAGGCTTCTCTTGCCGAGGAGCCTTGTGGAATCGGTGCCAGATCCAGCACCGAAAACGGAATGGTTTTGTCAGTCATAACAGCTCACTTTGTCGACGGTCAATCTTTAATACTGCATTAAAAAATGATAACCGTTGTTAACAAAGTGAGCTTTTTTACCCCTGCAATTCCAGCCCGGCGAGACGTTTCCAGTAACCGTTGCAGTCGCTGTTTGCCGTCAGCGGCAGCGGCGAGGCGCCGTTTTCGTTGGCACGGAAGGCGTCCAGCATGGCGAACACGCCGGTATCGAGCGGCGAAAGACGCACCATATCCACCAGCCCATGCATTGACGCCAGCTCGTTGCCGAGGTTATAGACGTAACCGCTCATAGTCTGAATGCCGTTGAGGACAAACACCTGCTGATTCTCCTGCGACAGCATGCTGCGTCCGTTCGGGTACTTAATGCAGCAGGTTTCACACTCGTCTTTCGGGCGATCTTCGGAACGCGCGGTGAAGCAGCGGGCAGAGTAGGCCAGCGGCAGATGGCCGTAGCTCAGCACTTCGACTTCAAACTGATTGCGAATGCCCAGCTCGTCACACTGATTTAGCAGGTTGACCAGCCAGTCGCGGGAGAGCTCAACCGGCATGCACCAGCGTGTCATCCCCTGTTTGAGCAGCATGCGCAGGGTCACCGCGTTATAGCAGTTCAGCGCATGTCCGGCGACAAACGGCAGCTTACGCTCGGCGCACATGTTCACCACGCCCAGGTCGCTCGCCTCCAGCAGGAACTCACCGTTTTCGACGTAGCGCTTCAGCTCGCCCAGTTCAGAGGACGCCTGCACCAGCGCCAGCGTCGAGAGCACCACCTGCTTGCCGCTGCCGGCCAGGCTTTTCGCCATATCCAGCCAGTCGCCCACTTTGGTGGCACGGCGCTTGCTGCACACCGCTTCGCCGAGGTAAATCACATCGGCGCTGCTGTTAGCCGCCTGCTGGTAAAAATCTTCCAGCATCTCTTTTGGCCAGTAGTAAAGCACCGGCCCTAATGAATATTTCATGATTATCTCACTGCCATTTACGGTGATACGCGCCGAGCGTGGTTTGCGTGCCTTCGGACATCGCGCCGAGCGTCTCCATCCAGGCCGCCTGCGGGGCGTAGTTTTGCGGGTCCGCCATGCAGCGGTCGATGGCCTGACGCCACACCTTCGCCACCTGGCTCACGTAGGCCGGGCTACGCTGGCGGCCTTCGATTTTCACCGAGGCAATGTTGGCGGCCAGCAGTTCCGGCAGCAGCTCCAGCGTGTTGAGGCTGGTGGGCTCCTCCAGCGCGTGGTAGCGCTCGCCGTCCACCAGATAGCGGCCTTTGCACAGCGTCGGGTAGCCCGCGTTTTCACCGTCCTGATAGCGGTCGATTAACACGTTATTCAGGCGCGACTCCAGTCCCTGCGGCGTTTGCTGCCAGCGAACGAAGCGGGCAGGCGAGCAGGCACCGACGGTGTTTGGCGATTCCCCGGTAAGATAGGAAGAAAGATAGCAGCGGCCTTCGGCCATGATGCACAGGCTGCCGAAGGCAAAAACCTCCAGCGGCACTGGCGTGACGCGCGCCAGTTGCTTAACCTGATGAATAGAGAGCACGCGCGGCAGCACCACGCGAGCCACGTCAAAGTGTCGATGATAAAAACGCACGGCCTCTTCATTGGTGGCCGATGCCTGAACAGAGACGTGGCGCTCAATATGCGGATAACGTTCTGCCGCATACTCAAGCATAGCGAGGTCGGCCAGGATCAACGCATCGGCGCCCAGCTGGGCCGCCATATCCACGGCGCGCTGCCAGCGGGCGTAGCCATCAGGATGGGCAAAGGTATTGATGGCGATGTGCAGTTTGCGCCGGTGCTGGTGAACGAAGTTAACGGCTTCCTGAAGCTTTTTCTCCGTAAAGTTAAGACCCGCAAAATGGCGGGCATTGGTATCATCTTTCAGCCCGATATAGACCGCATCGGCCCCATTTTCGATGGCCGCCTTAAGCGCCGGAAGGTTTCCGGCAGGGCAGAGCAGCTCCATAATTTATCCCGATGTTGTCGATCGCAGGGATCGTAAAAAATGTTAACGAGCTGGGATTTTAATTAACCCATACGCGACAATTTTTGATTTAAGGCAGCTAATGGCGTATTGATGGCACCAATAATGAGGTATACCGGACAACGGTTTGTTGATTTACGCCGCTATCTTCTTGTCGGGATATGGCAAAATAGCAGGACTATAGCTATCAGGGAGTAAAGCTCGTGCTGGATAAACTGCGTTCACGTCTCGTACAATTTGGCCCATCAATGCTGAGCGTGCCGGTAAAACTGGCGCCGTTCGCGCTTAAACGCCAGGTGCTGGAACAGGTACTGAGCTGGCAGTTCCGCCAGGCGCTACAGGACGGTGAGCTTGAGTTTCTGGAAGGCCGCTGGTTAAAGATTGAAGTACGCGATATCGGGTTGCGCTGGTTTACTTCCGTAGAGAACGATCGGCTTATCGTCCGTGAAACCGCCGAGGCGGATGTCAGCTTTAGCGCGGATGCCAGCGATCTGCTGATGATCGCCGCGCGCAAACAGGATCCGGACACCCTCTTCTTCCAGCGTCGTCTGGTGATTGAAGGCGACACGGAGCTCGGTCTGTACGTCAAAAATTTAATGGATGCCATTGAGCTGGAGCAGATGCCGAACGCACTGCGTATGATGTTGATGCAAATGGCAGATTTCGTTGAGGCCGGGCTAAAAACCCCGCCGGACAGTAAACACACTTCAGTAGGTGAACCATGCTGATTCGAGTCGAAATTGGGATTGATGCGCCGGGTATCGATGCGTTGTTACGCCGCTCTTTTGCAGGCGACGCCGAAGCTCAACTGGTTCACGATCTTCGCGAAGATGGCCTGATTACGCTGGGTCTGGTTGCCACCGACGATGAGGGGCAGGTGGTCGGCTACGTGGCGTTCAGTCCGGTGATTGTGCAGGGCGAAGAGTTACAGTGGGTCGGCATGGCGCCGCTGGCTGTGGATGAAAACTACCGTGGACAGGGCCTGGCACGCCAGCTGGTCTATGAAGGGCTGGATTCCCTGAATGAATTCGGCTATGCCGCTGTCGTCGTTCTGGGCGATCCGGCGTTCTACGAGCGTTTAGGCTTTGAGCCAGCGTCCAGATACGATCTGCGCTGCCACTGGCCAGGCACGGAAACATCTTTCCTGGTACATCCTCTGGCGGACGATTCGCTCGACGGCGTTACCGGTCTGGTGGAGTACCACGATCATTTCAATCGTTTTTAAGCAGGCTTTCGCGTAGCGCCTCGAAAGAGCCGTCCCCGTTGACGAGACGCTCTTTCTGGCGCTTCGTCAGCTGCTTGATGCGGTATTCCAGCCTGAGCGCCAGGGATCTGTCGCCCACGGCGGCTGAAAACGCCAGCTGAAGTTCACCTTTCCCCCGCAGTGCTTTCGCCCCTTTTCCCGTTTGATGTTGTAAAAAACGCCGTGCCACATCGGTAGTGATCCCGGTGTAGAGTGCGTTATCAGCGGTTCGGACAAGATAGAGAAACCAGCACACGGTAAACAGATTCAGTATGTTAAGGTGAACGCACCATAGCATGAGAGAGAGCGAAAATGGAAACACTGGCCGCCATTAACCGCTGGCTGGCAAAGCAGCATGTTGTGACCTGGTGCGTCTGTAAAGACGAGGAGATGTGGTGCGCAAATGCCTTTTATTACTACGATCCCGAGCGCGTGGCCTTTTACGTGATGAGCGAAGACAAAACGCGGCATGCGCAGATGACGGGCCAACAGGCAAAAGTGGCGGGCACGGTAAATGGTCAGCCTAAAACCGTTGCGCTGATCCGCGGGGTCCAGTTCAAAGGCGAAATTCGTCGCCTGGAAGGTGAGGAAAGCGACGCCCAGCGTAAACGCTATACGCGCCGCTTCCCAGTGGCCGCAGCGCTAAAAGCCCCGGTGTGGGAAATCCGCCTCGATGAGCTGAAATTTACCGACAACACCCTGGGCTTTGGCAAGAAGCTGCACTGGTTACGCACCGAGCAGGCGTAGCGCTTCGCGGTTAAACGCTGGAAGATCGTCCGGCGTACGGCTGGTGATCAGCTGATCGTTATCGTTCACCACTTCCTGATCGTAGAACTCGGCACCGGCGTTTTTCAGATCGATAACGATCGGTTTCACCGCGGTGAGCTTACGCCCGCGTACCACCTCGGCGCTGATGAGCAGCTGCGGACCGTGGCAAATGGCAAACACCGGTTTACCGGTGCCGACGAAGTCACGGGTAAAGGTGACGAAACGCTCGTCCCCGCGCAGGGAATCCGGTGAATGGCCGCCCGGTAACAGCAGGGCGTCGAAATCCGACGGGCTGACGTTATCAATGGATTCGTCAATGGTCACGCTGGCTTCACCCTTGTGGCCCTTCACGGTTTTACCCGCTTCTTTTTCGATGGTGACCACCTCGTGGCCCGCCTTGCGGAATGCCTCTGCTGGCGACGTAAATTCTGAATCTTCAAACTCGTCGGTAATCAAGACTGCGATTTTTTTACCCATGCTTCCTCCGTTGTTTTCGCTTCAGACTGTTTTTTTCCCGTTTGTGGTAAATACTTACCGGTAACAGACTTTTAAGTGTGGTAGAGCAGGCCCAGATCGCAAACGGACTATTCTGTAAAGGGGACAAGATGAGTCAGGTACTGATTACCGGCGCAACCGGGCTGGTGGGTGGACATTTGCTGCGGCTGCTGATCCAGGATCGGCATATCAACTATATCGCCGCCCCGACGCGTCGCCCGCTGTTGGATATCACCGGCGTCTATAACCCGCACGATCCCCAGCTTACCGACGCGCTGGCGCAGGTGCAGGATCCCATTGATATCGCCTTTTGCTGCCTTGGCACCACCCGACGGGAAGCGGGCAGTAAAGAAGCCTTTGTCCATGCAGATTACACGCTGGTGGTAGATACCGCCCTGACGGCCAAGAAGCTGGGTGCTAAGCATTTCCTGGTGGTCAGCGCGCACGGCGCGAACGCAGGCTCGCCGTTTTTTTACAACCAGGTGAAGGGCAAAATGGAAGAGGCGTTAATCGCGCAGCAATGGGAGCGCCTGACCATCGTACGGCCTTCCATGCTGATGGGCCACCGCGACGAACGGCGTTTCAACGAGTCTTTTTTCGCTCCGCTGTTTCGCATCCTGCCCGGTAACTGGAAGTCCATCGAGGCGCGGGATGTCGCGCAGGCGATGCTGAAAGAGGCACTGGCTCCGTCGCAAGAGGGGGTTAATATTATCCCTTCGGCAAAACTGCGTGAAATCGCGCAGGGCGAGGCGTAAACTTCCCCGGCTTATTAAATAACACCTTCCGGGGAATGGTATGACTGGTCAGTCTTCATCTCAGGCGGCAACACCTGTTCAGTGGTGGAAGCCCGCACTCTTCTTTCTCGTGGTCATCATTGGCCTCTGGTATGTGAAATGGCAGCCGTACTACGGTAAAGCCTTCACCGCCGCCGACACCCACAGCATCGGTAAATCGATTCTCGCGCAGGCCGATTCCAGCCCGCTTCGCGCGGCGTGGGATTACGCAATGGTCTATTTTCTTGCCGTCTGGAAAGCGGCGGTATTGGGCGTTTTGCTGGGCTCGCTGATTCAGGTACTTATCCCGCGTAACTGGCTGATAAAAACCCTGGGACAACCGCGCCTGCAGGGCACGCTGCTGGGAACGATTTTCTCCCTGCCGGGCATGATGTGCTCCTGCTGCGCTGCACCGGTGGCGGCGGGTATGCGCCGACAGCGCGTGTCCATGGGCGGCGCGCTTGCCTTCTGGATGGGTAACCCCCTGCTGAACCCGGCAACGCTGGTGTTTATGGGCTTCGTTCTCGGCTGGCATTTCGCGTTTATCCGTCTGGCGGCTGGCCTGCTGACGGTGGTGCTTGTCGCTACGCTGGTGCAGCACCTGGTGAAAGACAACGAGGCCGGGCCTGCCTCCGTTGAGCTGGACCTCAGCGATCCGCAGGGCAGTTTCTTATCTCGCTGGGGCAAAGCGCTGTGGCAGCTTTTCTGGAGCACAATCCCGGTCTATATCCTGGCCGTACTGGTGCTGGGGGCGGCGCGCGTCTGGCTGTTCCCGCATGCGGATGGCGCTATCGACAACACGCTGATGTGGGTGATTGCGATGGCGGTGGCCGGTTGCCTGTTTGTGATCCCAACCGCGGCGGAGATCCCGATTATTCAGACCATGATGATGGCTGGCATGGGTACCGCACCGGCGCTGGCGCTGCTCATCACGCTGCCGGCGGTGAGCCTGCCGTCGCTGATCATGCTGCGTAAGTCATTCCCGGCGAAAGCGCTGTGGCTGACGGCGGGGCTGGTGGCGTTGAGCGGAGTGATTGTGGGGAGTATGGCGCTGGTGTGAAAGAAAGCCCGGTGGCGCTGGCGCTTACCGGGCTTACAGTCAGGTGTGAATTACTTGATATAAGTAAACGCGGTGGTGACGTGCTTCACGCCGCTCACCCGGCTGGCGATATCCGCCGCCGCTTTCCCTTCACGTTCTGTCACCAGGCCCAGCAGGAACACTTCGCCGTTCTCCGTGGTTACTTTCACGTTTGAGGATTTCACCTGGTCGGTACCCAGCAGCTGGGAACGCACTTTGGTGGTGATCCAGGTATCAGATGACGCGGTGCCGAGACCAATCGGCTGGCCCTGGCGGATCTCGTTAAACACTTCCGCCGTACCTTCTACGCCCATCGCGATCTGTTTGGCGCGCGAGGCGAGTTCAGGGGTTGGCGCCTGGCCTGCCAGCAGAACTTTGCCCTGATAAGCCGTCACGTTAATGCGTGCTTCCTTCTTGATCTGTTCGTCTTTCGACAGCGCACTGTTTACGCGCAGCTCAAGCGTACCGTCATCCACCTGCGTCCCAACGGTACGCGGATCGGTCGCTGCTTTGGTGCCGACCGCTGCGGTACCGACTACAGCGGCAGCGATGCATCCCTGAAGCAGTAATGCAGACATCACGACTGCAAGGGCCGATAAAACCTTCATGAGAACTCCTTAATCATCCTGGTGAGGGAAAAGCGTGTTATCGATCAGATCGCATAAGCAGTTCACCGTGAGCATATGCATCTCCTGGATGCGGGCGCTACGGTGCGAAGGAATGCGGATCTCCACATCCTGCGGCCCCAGCAGGCCAGCCAGCTCACCGCCGTCGTAACCGGTCAGGGCGACAATCGTCATGTCCCGGGTTACTGCCGCTTCAACCGCCTTAACGATATCCCGGCTGTTACCGCGCGTGGAGATCGCCAGCAGCACGTCTCCGGCATGGCCTAAGGCGCGCACCTGCTTGGCGTAAATTTCGTCATGCAGACGATCGTTGGCAATCGCAGTTAAGACCACGTTATCGGTGTTTAGTGCAATGGCAGGTAAACTCGGTCGCTCGGTTTCGAAGCGATTGATCATGCTGGCAGCAAAATGCTGTGCGTTGGCGGCGGATGTGCCATTGCCACAACAGAGGATTTTGTTGCCGTTGAGCAGCGACTGAACCAGCGTCATCGCTGCACGCGAGATCGCGTCCGGAAGGGCTTCCGCCGCGGCAATCTGCGTTTGAATGCTTTCTGTGAAGCACACTTTTATTCGTTCGAGCACGGTATCCCTTTAAAATCTTATTTATGCGTCTTCGCCAAACGCGTTTTTAAGCCAGTCGATCGCATTTCCGGTGAAGGCTACCACATCGAAACGGCAATCCACAGTATCAAAACTCCCATTATGGCGGGCAAGCCACAAGTGGGCAGTCTGTAATAATTTTTGTTGTTTGGCGAGCGTCACGCTGGCGGCAGCACCGCCAAAACGGGACGACTGTCGGTAGCGTACTTCAACAAACACGATGGTTTGACCGTCTTTCATAATCAGGTCAATCTCGCCGCCGCGCCCGCGAACGTTGGCGGCGACAAAGCGCAGTCCTTTGCCTTCAAGCCAGCGGCGCGCTTTTAGCTCCCACGCGTCGCCGGTCTCTTTGCGGCTTAACTGGCCGGGACGATCTGCCCCTGCTGGTATTTGAGCCATGATAACTTCCTGTTAATCACACAATCCTGATCGGCGGTCAGATCGCCGGTATTCCCGTTAAGCTCAAAGCCCGGTACCTGGCGCATCTGGGTAAAGTGGTTTGCCAGCGCCCAGGCATCGACGCCCATCGCGTACAGACGCGCCAGGGAATAATCATTGCGCACCGCGCCCAGCGCCTGCTGCATCAACTGCGGGTTGCTGCCTGCCAGCATAGGGATCTCGCTGTATTGCAGTCCTTCCATTTCCAGACGGAAATCCGGGCCTGCGGTACCCTGTGCGCTGCGTGAGCTGGCGTAGAGCGTTGCGCCGCTCTGGCTGCCGTTACGCATGGCGATCATTGGTTTGATAAAGGCGATCTCTTCCGGCGTAGCGACGATGTACGCCGAATCCACTTTACCGCCGCCGCTGATTTGCGCGTCGGTAGGGGGGGCTGGGATCGTCAGACCGCCGATGGTGACGCTCTGCTGCTGCGGCAGGCTGGCGGATACCGGGCTACCGTTGAGGGCAATACCTGCCCCGCCGTTCACGCCCGCTCTCAGTTCGGAAGCTGAGCCAAATTTCTGCTGCAACACCACGCCACCGCCAAGGGTCTGCCACTCTTGCGCAAAGGCGTTGGCAACGCGGTCGCCCAGCGTGCTGCGTGGGATCAGCAGCAGCGGCGCCTGTTTGCCCTGCTCGTGGATATGACGGGCCGCATCGCGGGCTTCATCCTCCGGAGAGAGGGCGAAGTAACAGATATTGGCGCGGTTCTGAACCTGCTCAGGCTGGTTAAGCGCCAGCACGTTCAGCGTGGTGTTGCTCTTCATCAGCGCTTCCACGTTGTTTTTCAACAGCGGGCCGACAACGATGCTGGCCCCGTCCTGCTGAACCTGCGCCAGCACCTGGTCAAGCGGCTGGGCGCTGGTGTCGTAGATTTTCAACTCTGCACCAGGGTTAGCGCTGGTGGTGGCCACAGCCTGCGGCTGGGCTGCTGGCTGCTGTTCCGGCTGCGCGGTTTGCGGCTGAGGTTGTTCTGCCGTCGCGGGCGCCGGAGTTTCAGCCGGGGCCTGTGTTGCCGCAGGCGCTGAGGTAGCGGGTTGCGTCGTTGGGGCGGTAACCGGATTCTGCATGGTGCCCTGGGCAGGGGTTTGCGCGGTGGTCAGGTCGCTGGTTTCGGCGGCTGACGGACTGACGACGTCATTCACATTCGCCGCCTGTGCTGCCTGCGCCGGAACGGCGCTGCCGGTGACGGTGGTAGTGCCGTTTTTCGCGGCTTCAAAACCTTGCTGAATGGCGCGGCCAAACACCGCTGCCTGGCCGTTTAACGGCAGCAGCAGGGCGATTTTGCTGGTGGAGGCGGGCTTAAAGTTTTGCACGTTCACCAGCTGCGTTGGCAGCATTTTTGCTCCCGGGTTTTGCGGGTAGCGCTTTTGCCAGTCGGTAATGCCGGCTTTCAGCATGTTCGGATCGCTGCGGTTGTTGAACCACATCTGTTGCAGATCCAGCCAGCCTTGCAGGACATTTTCATCGGCGTTGATCACCAGCGCTCTGGCCTGATCCTGGGTCATGGAGGCGAGTGCCTGCCAGGTTGCGTCAATATTTTTCTGCTTGTCCGCACCCGCGAGCAGAGGCTCCTGGGCAATCAGCGCGCGGAGAAGCGTCAGGGAGGGGCGACCCTGCTCAGCGGTGATACCGGCCTGCCAGAAACGGGCCTGCTGATTCTTATCCAGCGCGCTCAGTTCGATAGTGCCGAGGATCTTCTTCGCGCCGTCGAAATCTTTCTGCGCGACCTTCAGTTCTGCCGACAGCAGCGTCTGCTCATGGCGCTGATCGTCGTTAAGATCCTGCGGCAGCTGGCTGAACAGCTCGGCGGCCTGCTGGGTTTTTCCTTCCTTCAGCAGTGCACGAATGGCGAGTAATTGCCAGTTGATCCTGGTATCATTTGAACTCTGCGACATTTGTTGCAGATAAAAGCCAGAATCAGCCTGAGCGGATCCCTGCATATGAGCAGTGCTCTGGTCAGGTGCCTGGGTGCCGCAGCCGGTAAAGATCAGGGCTGCCAGCAGGAGGGGCACGCTGTGCGCGGCTTTTTTACGAAGAAACGTTAACGGTACCATACTGTATCCAGTGATTTTTTTACGCAATGCTCAATATTAAATCGGCAATACGGACGAAACAATGAAACAACACGAAACGGCAGATAATTCTCAAGGCCAGCTTTATATTGTACCTACTCCTATCGGGAATTTGTCTGATATTACCCAACGTGCACTCACTGTATTGCAAGCTGTTGATTTAATTGCTGCTGAAGACACCCGTCATACCGGTTTACTGCTGCAGCACTTTGCCATTAACGCCCGTCTGTTTGCCCTGCACGATCACAATGAGCAACAAAAAGCCGAAACGCTGGTGGCGAAGCTGAAAGAAGGGCAGAACATCGCGCTGGTCTCCGATGCGGGTACGCCGCTTATCAACGATCCGGGTTACCATCTGGTGCGCACCTGCCGTGAAGCAGGGATCCGCGTTGTGCCGCTGCCGGGGCCGTGTGCTGCTATTGCCGCATTAAGTGCGGCGGGCCTGCCGTCCGATCGTTTCTGCTACGAAGGTTTCCTGCCTGCTAAATCCAAAGGCCGTCGCGACGTGTTAAAGGATCTGGAAGCAGAGCCGCGTACCCTGATTTTTTACGAATCAACCCACCGCCTGCTGGAAAGCCTGGAGGATATGGTTACCGTCTGGGGCGAATCCCGCTACGTGGTGCTGGCGCGCGAGCTGACCAAAACCTGGGAAACCATTCACGGCGCGCCGGTTGGCGAACTGCTGGCGTGGGTGAAAGAGGATGAGAACCGCCGCAAGGGCGAAATGGTGCTGATTGTCGAAGGGCATAAAGCGCAGGAAGACGCCCTGCCTGCCGATGCGCTGCGTACGCTGACCCTGCTACAGGCTGAACTGCCCCTGAAAAAAGCGGCGGCGCTGGCGGCGGAGATCCACGGCGTGAAGAAAAATGCGCTGTATAAATATGCGCTGGAGCAGCAGGGGGAGTAAGCCCCTGCCGCCTGTTTTGCCGGGTGGCGGCTTCGCCTTACCCGGCCTACACCGTGTCAAAGCCTTACTATTTTCCCGGCATCGCCTCAAACACCAGCGTTTCCAGCGGTTGCAGCGTAATCACCACAGCGTTTTTATATTCCTCTGGTACGGTCGAATTACTGCCGTACACGGCTTTCAGGGTAAACTGCGAGCGCTCTCCTGCCGGGATCTCAAAATCTTTGGTTAAATCCAGGTAGTAACGTTGCGGCTTATCCGACGGGTTGCGTAAACCAAAAATCGCTTTGTCTTTACTCCATGAGGCCCAGCCGTAAACCTCAAGCGAAGTTGGGTCACCGCCAATCCAGTGCGTATCCACCAGCACGCTGGCATTCTCACGCGACCACTTCGCCGCCTGTGCCAGGGTGTCCCACTTCGCCTTGTTAAGCATGGACGGCGTGATGTACAGCTCCTGAAGTTGAGTTCCGGTCGCGAAGTAGCTCCAGACCTGATCGGCAAAATCACCGTCCGTTTGTACTTTCTCCAGTCCATAGTAAGCGTTCTCTGCACTGACGATCCCGTGGTACATCAGGGAGTTCAGCGGGAACAGCGGGCCTTTACGTACGATGGAGCGATAAGTTTCGGCATCCCGGTAGGTCATCCACTGCTGCACTGGCGTGCCGGGACCGTACAGGTTGATATCATCGCCCTGACGCCAGATTGAATCAGCATAGAACAGCCAGGACGGGCTCGCGTCGGTCCCGGTGGTCAGGTTGATAAACAGGTTCGGGTTTGCGCTGCGCATGTTGTGCAGCAGGGCAATGGACGCGTCAAAATCCGATGCAAATGGGCTGCCCTTGATATGCGAATTGGCGTTACCCATTCCGTCGAGCTTGAACGAGGTAATGTGCTCGTTTTTGATCAGCTTAATGATCTGATCGTTAAAGTTTTTAAAGTAGTTCGGCCCCGACAGCGCCAGCTTGCCGTCTACGGTTTCGAAACCATACTCTTTTGCATGCGAGACGCGAATATCGCGCGGCTTGTTGTAACCGCCCCACGGTGAAAGCCACAGCCCAACCGAGCTATGCAGGCTATCGGCTTTTTCCCTGACTTTGCCAAAACCGTTGCTGAATGCCGGGCCAAACAGCCAGCGTCCGGTGCGATCGTCCCAGCCATCGTCCAGCAGGAACGCGTCCAGCGCCACCCCGCGTCCGGCAATAAATTCTTTATTCCATTCGTCCATCCGCCCAATGACATCCTGCTCGGAGTAAGGAGTAAAGAAGCCAATGTCCATCCAGCTGTTGTAGTGCAGATAAGGCTTATAAGGCCGCGGGCGCACGGCATCGATAAACTGGTTTACGCTGCGCCGCAGCTGATTAGTTTCCGGGAAAGTGCCGAACCAGGTGGTAAAACTGACCGGTGTCTCAGGCAGAATTGGCGTTTTCAGCTCCACGTTGAGGTTCGTGGTGGCTTCATAAGCGTAAGTATTCACAATCGGTTTGTCTGGCAGGATGAAGAACGAGTCGGCCACGATTGGCGAGCTGTTAATCGCCCCGTCAACGTAAGGTGCCTGAGACTGCTTCTTCGTCGGGAAGAAGGTCATTTTCGCTACGTCCCGCGGCTGCCCGACGGCGGCGATGGTGTAGCCGATGCTGGCGTATTTTCCCTTCACCAGGTTCAGTTTCACCGTTACGTTAAAATCCGGATGCGTAAAGTCGATGACTATCGCGTTGTCCTGCTTTTCGACGTGCTTGATTTTGAAATCAGCGGTGTGGATTTTTGTTTCATCCGGCAGTGTCAGAAAGAACAACTCCTGTGGCGTGAGCGGATGGTTAGCCTTGCTGTCCGTTACTACTACCGTTGCATTTGCATCATCAAACGAAAGGGCAATATTGTTGTTACTGAGCGCGTAGTTTGCTGCCGCCGCGCCATGAGAAACACAGAGAGCCAGCAGCGAGAGAGTGAGCCTTGTTTTCATCGGGGTAAGATCCTTATCAGTAATGCTTCAGCATTCGGTTGATGGACTGTTCCAGCCAGTAGCGCTGGGTGCCGAAGTTAATACGCAGGTAGTTTTCGCCGTTTTGTACGTAGTGGCTGCCATCTTCGATGACCACGCCAGCCTGTTTGGCGAAATGTTGGGTTAGCGCCGTCGCACTGCGATCGTCCGCACTGACGTCTATCCAGGCGAGATACGACGACTCCGGGTTCATCATCTTCCATGCAGGGAAGTGGGTCTGGATGGCATCCGCAAGGTAGCGGGCATTGCCGCGCAGATAACCATTCAGCGCGTCGAGCCATGGCAGACCTTGCTGATAGGCCAGAATAATCCCCCACACGCCGAAGATATTCGGCGAGGTAATGGAGTTCTTCTCCAACTGCTGGCGGAAACGCTGGCGCAGCGAATCGTCTGGAATCATTGAGTAAGATGTTTTTAGCCCGCCAAGGTTGAAGGCTTTATTGGGGGAGGTCAGCACAATCAGGTTGTCCTGGGCGGCACAGCCCGAAGTCAGACAGCTGACGAATGTACCGTCCAGAATGTGCTCGGCGTGAACCTCATCAACCACCAGAATCGTGCCGTAGCGCTTACAGAGATCGGACACCTGGCGTATCTCATCCGCGCGCCAGATGCGGCCCGAGGGGTTATGCGGCGAGCAGAAGAACCACAGTTTTGGACGGTGAGTTTTGAGCTGAACTTCAATCAGATTAAAATCCAGCTGATAGCGGTTTTCCTTCACGCTCAGCGGATTTGCAAGCACCCGCACGCCCTGTCGCTGTGTCGCCATCGCAAACGGGTCATACACCGGGGTGTTCATCATCACGCAGTCGCCGGGATTGCAGAACGCCTGAACCGTATAGTGCAGCGTAGAAACGGTGCCGTAGGTCAGGGTGATCCATGACTTATGCACCTCAACCTGATGACGGGTGCGCTGGAAGGCGATGACCGCATCGTAGAATTCGTCGAAGCACCAGGTGTAACCGAAGGTGCCATGCTCCACGATGCGCTGAAAGCCTTCAATCACGGCGGGTGGCGAGGTGAAATCCATGTCTGCTATCCACAGCGGGATAAATCCCTCCGGGACATCACCGAAACGCGAACACACAAACGCATGATCCCATTTACGGCATTTATCGCTTTTACGCTCAATGATTCTGTCGAAATCAAACACAACGACCCCCTGTTAAATTAAGGCTTCAATGCCGGATTTGACGCTCTGCACCTGCGGGCCGATGATCACCTGAACGCTGTGGGCATCAAGCACCACGACTGACAAGGCGCCAGCGGCCTTCAGCGCCTGCTGGTCGATAAGCCCCATATCTTTCACCACCAGACGTAAGCGGGTAATGCAGTTGTCGAGCGACTCAATATTCTCTTTACCGCCAAGCGCGCGAAGAATAAGCCCATGATCGTATTTTGATTTTCCACGTGCCCGGGTATTGGCTTCCACCGCCTGGAGCGCACCCTGCGCGTCAACCTCACGGCCTGGCGTTTTTATATCGTGCTTGAGGATGTACCAGCGGAAGACGAAGAAGTAGATAGCAAACCAGGCAATACCCACCGGGAACAGCAGATACCATTTGGTCGACATCCCCTGCATGACGCCGAAGATCAGCAGATCCAGAATACCGCCGTCAGTGTTGCCGATGGTGACGCCGAGCAGCGCCATCACCATCAGCGCCAGGCCAGACATAACGATATGAAACGCGTAAAGCACAGGGGCAATAAACAGGAACAGGAACTCAATCGGCTCTGAAATACCCGTGACAACTGAAACCAGCACGCCTGAAAGCAGCAGCCCTTTAATCACCGGACGGTTTTCCGGGCGCGCGGTGCGGTAGATAGCGTAAGCCACGGCAGGCAGGCCGAAGATAAAGGTCGGCATAAACCCTTGCGATAAAAATGCCGTAACGTGCGGGCTAAACGGCAGACCCGCTTTCAGCTCGGCGTAGAAAATGTTCAGCGCACCGGCCACTTCCTGGCCGTTAACCATCTCAATGCCGCCCGCCGGGGTGAAGCGCACCATCGCCAGCAGAATGTGATGCAGGCCAAAAGGTTTGAGTAGCAGCACGCCCACGCCATACAGGAACGGTCCAAAGACGCTGGTGCTCTGGATGATATGACCAATCCCGGCAATGCCCATTGCCACATATTCCCACAGCAGGGGGATGACCAGGCCGACCAGCGACAGGGTGAGGGCGGTAACAATCGGAACAAAACGAATGCCGCTAAAGAAGGCAAATGCGTCGTGCAGCACCGTGTCCTGGAAGCGTTCGTGCAGGAAGTAGGTGATCACCCCTACCACAATGCCGCCGAGCACGCCCATCTCCAGCGTTTGAATGCCAAGCACGATGGATTGTCCCACCTGTCTCATGGTGGCGGCATCCGCAAGCTGGTGGGTGGCGGTCAGGTAGTAGTTGATGCTCATGTTCATCAGCATGTAGCCAACGAATCCGGCAAAAGCGCCCACCGCTTTATTACGCCTGGCAAGGCCCATTGGGATCGCCATGGCAAACATCAGCGGCAGATAGGTAAAAGCAAAGCCACCGACCATGGCGATAAAACCAAAGGTGAGCTGCGTTAACTCGCCGCCCAGAAAGGGAAAACTTTTGATGGTGGAAGGGCTGGTGACAGAACTACCGATACCTAACAACAACCCCATAAAGGCCAATAGCGAAACCGGGAACATAAACGTCTTTCCCAGGCTCTGGAAAAACTCCCACGCTTTCGATTTAAACGACTTTTCCTGTGTCATGTAGGGACTCCTCGGATTTTTAGGATAATGGAAGGCGCTGTCCGGCTTAAGGACGCGCCTTCATATTTGCGAGGCTTATAGTTATTTTTTAGGTACTAACGTTATGCGCGATGGGTTCAGGCTTCAGCCGGAAGCAGCAGCCGGTTCGCCGAGCCGCAAACGGTGATTTTGCTTCTGACCACCTCTTTCATGGCATCCATGCCGACGCGCATGTAGAAGCGCGGATCGTTGCCCTGTGGGTTCTCGGCAAACCAGGCTTTGACTGCGTCAGAGAAGGCGATTTTCAGCTCTGTTGCGACGTTAACTTTGCAGACGCCCAGCTCAATGGTGCGGCGCACATCCTCATCCGGAACATCGCTCGCACCGTGCAGTACCAGCGGCACTGTCACTACCTCGCGGATCTCGGCCAGCCGCTGGAAGTCGATTTTTGGGCGTTTGGTATAGAGGCCGTGCGCGGTTCCGATGGCAACGGCGAGGCTGTCCACGCCTGTCAGTTCGACAAAGCGTTTTGCTTCCTGCGGGTCGGTCAGGAACGCGCTTTCGGCGTCGACGCTCATGTCATCTTCCACTCCACCCAGTCGGCCCAGTTCGGCCTCGACGCTACAGTCGTTGAGGTGACAGAAATCGACGACCGATTTCACCAGCTTGACGTTTTGTTCGAAGGGGTAATGGCTACCGTCGATCATTGCGCTACGTACGCCGGCATGGACTTTGCGGCGAATGTCATCCAGCGATTCGTGGTGATCGAGGTGTAGCGCCAGCGGCATGTCATAAGTAAGGGAATATGCGCTGCACAAGGCGTAGATCTCTTCCAGCGCAATATGTTTAAACGTCCCCGGCGTACCCGCGAGGATCACCGGGGATCGCATTTCGCTACAGACTTCGAGGATCGCCTGGATCGTCTCGGCGTTATGAATGTTAAAGGCCGGAACGGCATAGCCCTTTGCCTGTGCGTCCTGCAAAAGATATTTGGTGGAAATAATACTCATGAGCCTGTCCTCTTAAGCCTGCCACGGATGAATAACGACGCCCTGGACCACACGGTTAACCGTACCGCTGGCGGATGGCGTATCTGGCGTATTGCCAACGTGCAGAGACTGGGTCAGTGCGAAGACCTGGGCGTACATCAGGAAGCAGAACGCCTGCTCCATATCGTTAAATGAACGAGAAGGCGGCAGCAGGATATGCGGGCCAGCTTCAATGACCGGATCCGTTTCGGCTGCAATGGCTACTACCCGCATAGCCTGACGATCGCGACGTAGCTCGGCGAGCAGATCCAGATCGTACTGACGCGTGTACGGATGGCTGGAGACAAACACGACGACCAGCGTTTCGTTGTCCACCAGTGACTTAGGCCCGTGACGGAAACCCGTTGGCGAATCGTAGAATGCCGCCAGTTTGCCGGCGGTCAGCTCCAGCACTTTCAGCGCAGACTCCCGTGCGGCGCCCTGTAATCCACCGCTGCCCAGATAAACAATGCGTTTCCACGGTTCGTTACCAAAGACGCCGGGGCTGAAATCGCCAAGCGAAGTGAGGATCGCCTGACAGCGATCGGACACGTTCCGGAACGTTTTGCTGTTGATCGTTTCCGGTGCGAATACCGCCAGGCAGCTCGCCATCATGGTGGTGATGCTGCTTGTCATCGCGAACCCGCGATCGTGCGTTTCGGCTGGCATGAGCAGAGCGCAGGCGTTATCGCTGTCGACGGCATTCTGGTACAGGCTGCCCGCTTCATTACAGGTGATCGACAGGTGGTAGCACTCCGGTACGAACTGATTCGCCAGCTCAACGGCGGCGACGCTCTCCGGGCTATTGCCAGAACGGGCGAAAGAGACCAGAAGCAGCGGGTGCGCAGGGCTGAAATAATCCATCGGGTTGGTGACCAGATCGGTCGTAGGTATCGCGGTGATGTTTTTCCCCGTGTGGCTGGCAAGCCATGGCGCAATGATGTCGCCGATAAAAGCGGACGTACCCGCGCCGGTCAGAACGATCCGCAGATCGGGCTTGCGCAACAGTGGTGTCAGAAAACTGTCGATCGACGCGCGCAGGTTATCAATATTGTTGAGTGAGCGAAGCCAGCTGGCTGGCTGCTGGCGGATCTCTTTTTCGGTCCAGGTGCCGGTGGTGGCGGTAGTGGTTTGTGGCATAACTCAGTCCTTAGTCGTGTGAATTCCACATCAGACGCTGGCAAACGTGTCGCTATCTTTCGTTTCGTTTCACTTGTTCACTTTAGCAGTTAAATAAAATCTATAGAAAAGAAATCGAAAGTTCAATGGCGTAAAAGAAATAAAACGAAAAGTGTGATCGCGAAAGGAAAGGAGAAAATCAAGGAAAGGAAAAGAAAGGCCTTACGATCGTCTTCCGTAAGGCCAACAGGGCACACTGTGAAAGGGCTACAGGGAAAGAGCCTGACCCTGGATCCAAATCTGCCGGAGGTGTAAACCCGCATCCAGCGCAATAATATTGGCGCGTTTGCCCGGCGCTAACGATCCCAGCAGGTGATCCATACCGAGCAGACGGGCGGGATGCAGTGAAGCCATATGGATAGCTTGCTCTGGGGCGACCCCCGTATGCTCCACCATATTTCGCACGGCGGCATCCAGCGCGAGCGTGCTGCCCGCCAGCCCGCCTGAGGCCGTGCGGACAACGCCGCCCTGCATCTCGACACTTTCACCACACAACGTATAGCGTCCATCAGGCATACCCGCCGCCTGCATGGCATCGGTAATCAGCACCGTACGATCCTTCGCGCAGCAACAACACAGCCGCATGGCTCCAGGATGAACGTGATGCCCGTCGGCAATAAGCTCCAGCCACGCGCGTGGGTCCGTAAGGCCAGCGCCAACCATGCCGGGCTCCCGGTGGTGTAACCCCGTCATGCCGTTGTAGCAGTGCACCAGCCCGGCTGCGCCTGCATCAAATGCGGCCAGGGTTTGCGCGTATGTAGCGGCGCTGTGGCCTAGCATGACGCGTATCCCTTTGTGCTTGAGGTGATGGATCGCCTTCAGGGCTTCCGCTTTTTCCGGAGCAAGCGCCACTACCCGCAGCGTGTTCTGCGAAACCGCAATCAGATCATCAAGTTCCGCGAGATCCAGTTCGCGAAACAGTTCTTGCGGATGTGCCCCTTTGTTCTGCGGCGTAAAGTACGGGCCTTCCAGATAGCTGCCCAGGACCTGCGCACCGGGGCCACCGACATGACAGCGTCGGGCAATGCGCCGTAACGCGCTATGGATCGCCTCCAGCGGAGCGGTGACGGTGGTAGGCAGAAACGCCCCCACGCCTTCACGCGCTTTATGCATGGCTAACCGGTCCAGCACGTCGGGGGCATCATCCATCACATCCACACCCGCGCCGCCGTGGACGTGGATATCAATGTATGCCGGGCAAAGCAGGTCTGCCTCGCGGGTGTTAACCCCTGCCGGAATCGGCTCGATGGCGGTGATGACGCCTCTATCCATGCGCAACTGATGGTCATCCAGCCAGCCCTGCCCGGTAAGCAGACGACGCGCGCGCAGCAGCTGGCTCATATCCCTTCCTCGGCGGGCGCTTCCTCGCGACAGCGTGCAAGCTCATCCACCAGGCTGGTCAGGCCGCGATGGCCGCACTCCAGCGCCTGCAAACGAAATGCTTCACTGCTTAACCCTTCGCGCTCCAGAACCATCTCCAGCAAAAGCTGGAGATTGGTGCCGGTGATCACTTCGCTGCCGGGGTGTTGCATCGCGAGGGTAGAGGCCACACGAAACGGCGTACCGCCGAGAAGATCGGTGAGAAACACGATATCGTGCTCTGCATCCAAATCATTCACTGCCTGCTCAAGCTGCGCGGTCAGCCGCGCAGTGGTGGAGCTTTCCGGAAAATCGATGGCGATAAACTGCGGCTGTTCGCCGAGGATTTGCTTCATCGCCTGTTCCAGCCCGCTGGCAAAACCGCCATGACCCGTCAAAATAATGCCTAACATCGCAACCTCTTTGCTTTTACAGGAAGTGACAGAATTTACCGACAACGCCCAGCACCACGGTGATACCAATCAGGCGCAGCGGGCTCCAGCCACGGCGTACCAGCCAGAACATGGTCAGGGTGTAGACCAGCGGCAGAAAGGCGGGCATCAGTTTGTCGATCACGTCGGTTTGCAGTTTGACGACCGCATCCCCGGCTTTAATCTCGAGTGTGGTATTCAGGCGCACATAGGTTGCCACCAGCGCACCAATCACCGTCATCCCGACAATGGACGCAGCATGACCAACCTTTTTGGTATTGGCCTTGATCAGCGGGATCGCGGCGACCCCCATCCGGTAGGCATAGTGCGCCAGACCAAAACGCAGGCCGAGATGCACCACGTTAAACAGCACGATAAAGACCACGGCGCCAAGAATGGATCCCTGTAGCGCCAGGCTGGCGCCAATCCCCCCGCAAATAGGCAGCAGGGTTAGCCAGAACATGGCGTCACCAATGCCACCGAGCGGTGCACCGACGGCAATTTTAGTGCTCTGGATGCTGTTCACATCCTGCTTGGAACGCTCCATTGCCAGAATAATGCCGATGACGAAGGTCACCAGGAACGGGTGGGTGTTAAAGAAGCCCATATGGCCTTTCATGGCGCGCGCCAGGTCCCGCTTATTGGTGTGGATCTTTTTCAGCGCGGGCAGTAGCCCATACAGCCAGCCGGAGGCCTGCATTCGCTCGTAGTTGAACGAGGCCTGTAGCAGCATGGAACGCCAGGCGACACGGTTAATATCCTTTTTCGTTAGCTCAGCGCCAATACTCTGGTCTTCGTAGACGTTTTCATTCACGCCGGTCAGCAGCGTCTCTTCACTTTCAGACACGCCCGGCAGGGTGGTTGGATTAGATGCCATCTTCAAATTCCTCTTTCTGGGCCGCAGGCGCCGTCGGTTCAGGCGATTTGCGCAGCAGGTCGATCAGCGCCATCGCCAGCGCAGCCGCGGCAATCGCCAGCACCGGCAGTTTCAGCCAGGCCGCGGCGACAAAGCCGATAATGAAGTAAGGGATGTAGACGTTTTTCATCATGATCTTCAGCAGCACGGCGAAGCCGATCGCTGGCATGATGCCGCCCGCGACGCCCAGACCGTCGATCAGACGTTCCGGCAGGACATCAATGGCGGTTTTCGCGTGTTCAGCCCCGAAGTAGATGGGCAGAAACGCACACAGGAAGTAGAAGACGCCGAGCGCCAGCAGTGCCAGATAGTTGACCCGTTCAATACCACGGGTGTCTGCGTTAGCCGCCATGCGATCGCAGCGGGACATCACGCCGGACATCACCGAGAAGAGGAAAGTGATCCCCATCTGAACCGCCACGGCAAACGGCACGGCGACCCCAACGGCGACATCCGGCTTCACGCCTGTGGTAATGGCAAATGTGGTGCCAACGATGGTGCCGATAATCACGTTTGGCGGCTGCGCGCCCGCCAGCGGCGCGAGACCCATCCAGACCAGTTCTAACGTACCGCCGGTCAGAATTCCGGTGTGCAGATCGCCCAGAATCAGGCCAACCAGTGGCCCGAGCACCACCGGACGGTGCATGTGTGTTAAGCCGTTAAACATATCCAGGCCCGCGATAAAGGCGAGAAGCCCCAGCGCGAAAGCTTGCAACAGACTGATTTCCATTGTGAATCCCTCAGAGCAGTTTAAAGAGATCCAAAGCAGTCTCTGTTGGAACGCCCTGAACGAAGCATTCCACTCCGGCCGCCTTCAGGCCGTTAAACGCGGCGATATCGTTCGCGTCTACAGATACCGTTTTGGCAATTTGCTGTTTGCCACTGGCGTAATGCATATTTCCGACGTTGATACGGGTGATGGGCACGCCGCCCTCGACCAGCGTTAAAAAATCAGCCGGTGTTTTACAAACCAGCAGAATTTTCTGCCGGTCGGCGGCGCGATGAATGTTGTCGATCACTTTTTGCAGGGACCAGAAACGCACGGCGATGCCTTCCGCAAGCACCATCTCCATCAGGTTTTGCTGAACCGGATCGTCTGCAACCTCGTCATTTGCCACCAGCACCAGGTTCGCCCCCGCAAACCCCACCCACTGTACGCCCACCTGACCGTGGATCAGGCGTTCATCAATGCGGCATAAGACAATGTTTGGCATAGCGTTTTCCTCTTTTTTAATTATGCGTGTTGAGTCGTTACGCCTTCGCAGGCGGTATGGTACTGCTGGAGTATGTCCTGAATGTGGTCGAGAATGAGCTCCCGTGGTGTGGACCTGAGAGCACCCTCGCGAACTTTGCTGTACTGCAACGGCAGATACTGGCTGATCAGCGGCAGCGGGATCGGTTCATCCGCCAGGTTGCGTACCAGTCGCTCAAAAGCCTCGTCAATCTGGCTGTCTGGCCAGTAATAGCGCACGCGGTCGGAATAGCTGTAACCGCGGGCCAGGCGACGGGCATTGCCGTCGCCGTGATAGTGGCTTTGCCAGTATTCCGGGCGATCGAGCATCACGTTTTCCAGGACGTGACGCAGTCCTGAGCAGGCTTTTGCCGGTAAAAGCTCTTCTTCAATTGCAGCCAGTGAGAACAGCGCTTCGCGCAGCGCGAAGGTTAGCGCAGGGCCGACTTTCAGAATGGCGAAGTGATCTTTCACCAACTGGCGCAGCGCCTGCGGCGTCTGGTAATCGGTAGAGTGTGCTTCAAATACGAGCGTGTCGTAGGCTTCAATCATCTTGCTCAGTGCGACGGCTTTATGCGGTTGATAGTCACAAACGTGCGCATGGTCGAACTCAACGCCAGGCTGAACCACCAGGCCAATAATGCGCGGCCAGATGTCGCTTAACCCTTCCTTCTCGAATGCGTGGCGGTGTGCCTCAAGCGTGGCACGTGCCGCCTCTGGTGTGGTGACCTCAAGCTCGGTCAGCGTTTCGTGTGCCCCACCGGGAACCGGAACTTCCGTGCCGATAACGTAGACCAGATCCGCTACGCCAAATTGCTCGAGACAGGTGGTTTCGGCAATTTTAGCCAGCCGAGCGGCACGCCCGGCAACGATTGCATCGGTTAAAGGAACCGGATCGTCTTCGCAGGACATGCTGCAATCGAGGTGAATTTTTTTAAATCCGGCCGCCACGTAGCTCCTGATCAGATCGTCGGCGTTCGCCATCGCCTGCAAAGCTGGCAGGTTTTGCCAGCGGTTAGGACCTAAATGATCGCCGCCAAGGATCAGCTGTGAGGTGGGGAAACCGAGGGATCCCGCCAGATTGCAGACAAACCCATAAAAATCGGCGGGCGTCATACCGGTATATCCGCCAAACTGATCCACCTGGTTTGAGGTGGCTTCAATCAGCAGAGGCGTCTGTTGTGAATGGGCGTAACGAATTGCAGCTTCAAGTACCAATGGATGTGCGGAACAGACGGCGTAAATCCCGTTTGTATTCCCCCGTTTATGTTGTTCCACCATTTCTGTCAGATGTTTCACTTTCCTCTCCATTTCGGATGGTGTTGGTATTCATCTTTCGTTTTGTTTCCTTTGATACTGCATTATGGTGGGGTAAAAATAAAACGAAAGATAATAGTTTTCCGATCTGTTTCACAAAAGA
The DNA here is from genome assembly GCF_049236925.1 of Enterobacter cloacae complex sp. SYL003. NCBI lineage: Bacteria > Pseudomonadati > Pseudomonadota > Gammaproteobacteria > Enterobacterales > Enterobacteriaceae > Enterobacter > Enterobacter cloacae complex sp. SYL003. Next base: position 148,353 of record NZ_JBMKJK010000008.1, read on the forward strand.
AACATAATGAAAGGTTTCAGCGGCGGTTAAGCTTGCGTCTGCTCACCATACAGGGCTTGCATTCCCTCAAAAGAAAGGCGTTAATAAGCAAAACGAAATGAAACGAAAGTTTATTTACTAAGGAGCTCGTATGAGCAGCACCGATTCATCCGCAGAGAAGCGCATCACCGGCACCAGTGAAAGGCGAGAGCAGATCATTCAGCGGTTGCGGGCGCAGGGAAGCGTGCAGGTTAACGATCTTTCTCTTTTATACGGCGTGTCGACGGTGACGATCCGTAACGATCTGGCCTTTCTGGAAAAGCAGGGGATTGCCGTTCGCGCTTACGGCGGCGCGCTGATTTGCGAAGGTAATGCCCCCGGCGTGGAGCCGTCCGTTGAGGACAAAAGTTCCCTTAATACGGCTGTGAAGCGCAGCATCGCGCAGGCGGCGGCTGAACTGGTGAAGCCGGGTCACCGCATTATTCTGGACTCCGGCACCACGACCTTTGAAATTGCTCGCATGCTGCGCCAGCACACCGATGTTATTGCCATGACCAACGGGATGAACGTGGCAAACGCGCTGCTGGAAGCGGAGGGCGTAGAGCTGCTGATGACCGGCGGGCACTTGCGCCGTCAGTCGCAGTCCTTCTATGGTGACCAGGCGGAGCAGTCCTTACAGAATTACCATTTTGACCTGCTGTTCCTGGGCGTCGATGCCATCGATCTCGATCGGGGGGTGAGTACGCACAACGAGGATGAAGCCCGTCTGAACCGGAAAATGTGCGAGGTGGCGGAGCGTATTATCGTTGTCACTGATTCCAGCAAATTTAACCGTTCAAGCCTGCATAAAATCATTGATACTCAGCGGATCGACATGATTATCGTTGATGAAGGTATTCCGGCGGAAAGCCTGGAAGGGTTACGCAAAAGCGGGATCGATGTGGTGCTGGTCTAAAGAGGCTTTTCCCCTCACCCTAACCCTCTCCCCGGTGGGGAGAGGGCAGGGTGAGGGGCCATCACGTCACCGGTGCCGGGTTAAACACCGCCAGCGAGTTATGCAATCCCCATTGATCGGAGAAGGTTTTCTTCCGCCCGCTTGCCACATCCAGAATGAAGTGGAACAGCTTCCAGCCCACCTCTTCAATACTCTCATCCCCGGTGGCGATGGTGCCCGCGTTGATATCCATTAAGTCATACCAGCGGTTTGCCAGCTCGGTGCGGGTCGCCATTTTGATCACCGGTACCGCCATCAGGCCGTACGGCGTGCCGCGTCCGGTGGTAAAGACCTGTACCGTAATGCCGGATGCTACCTGCTGGGTGCCGCACACGAAATCACTGGCAGGCGTTGCCGCGTAGATCAGACCGCGTTTGGTTGGTCGCTGGCCAGGTGAGAGCACTTCCACAATCGCGCTCTGGCCGGATTTGGCAATCGACCCGAGGGCCTTTTCCACCACGTTCGCCAGGCCGCCTTTCTTGTTACCCGGCGACGGGTTGGCGCTGCGGTCGGTTTTGCCCATGTCGAGATAGTTATCGTACCAGGCCATCTCTTCCAGCAGGCGTTTGCCCACCTCTTCGTTGACGGCGCGCGGCGTGAGCAGGTGGATAGCATCACGCACTTCGGTGACTTCAGAGAACATCACCGTGGCGCCGCAGCGCACGAACAGATCGGAGGCATAACCTACCGCCGGGTTAGCGGTGACGCCGGAAAACGCATCGCTGCCGCCACACTGTGTCCCAACCACCAGTTCAGAGGCCGGGCAGGTTTCACGCTGGCGTTTGTTCAGCTTCTCCAGATGGCGCTCTGCCACCTGTAAAATGTCGTCGACCATCGATCTGAAGCCGACATGGTGTTCATCCTGAAGACGCACAATACTGGCCTCGTCAACCGGAATGGCTTTCACATCCTCAGTACCCTGCAACAGGCGTTCTGGCTGCAATTTTTCACAGCCGAGGCCAATCACCATCACCTCGCCGCCAAAGTTCGGGTTAAGGGCGATATTGTGGATCGTGCGGATCGGCACGACCGCTGCGGGCGCGTTGATCGCCACGCCGCAGCCGTACAGGTGGTTAAGACCCACCACGCCGTCAACGTTGGGGTATTTCGGCAGCAGATCGCGCTCAATAATTTTCACCACGTAATCCACGACACCCGCCACGCAATGCACGCTGGTGGTGATGCCAAGCAGGTTTTTGGTTCCCACGCTGCCATCCGCGTTGCGGTAACCTTCGAAGGTATAACCCTCCAGCGGAGGTAACGGCTCAGGGACGCGGGTAGCCAGCGGCAACGTCTCCAGCGGCGGGGCGGTGGGCAGCTCAACCAGCGACTCCTCAATCCAGCTACCCTGCGGGATAGCGCGCACCGCATAGCCGATGACTTCGCCGTAGCGCACGATTTCGCCCTGCGCCGGGATATCGACCAGTGCGACTTTATGCCCCTGCGGAATGTGCTCAATCAGCTCCAGCCCGTCCGGGAACCGGGTACCCGCTTTTAAGCCATTGTCGTTGACAATAATCGCCACGTTATCGGTATCGTGCACTTTTATATAGAACGCCGTCGGCGACGCCTGTCGAATTTCAATATCGGCCATTGTTCACTCATCTCCAGCAAAATATCTGATACTAAATATAGCCAGATGGTTAATCGTTTCTTATTGAGGAAATAAAGAATGTCAGGAGAGGAAAAGTGAGAATGTGATCGCGATCGCTCCCGAAACACTAATCGTTGATTCTGTGCATCAGCGCCCACTGCATTGGGCATATGCTCAAAATAGCGTGCTAACCCCGTTGGATAATTGAGCATTGAGACAATGTGCTGCCGGGTGGTGACGATTATACTGAATGACGATTTTATAAAGCCAAAATTCAGTCAGGAAAATAAATATAACGCTGACGCTGAGTCGGAATAAATAAGAAAAGCTACTGGCTAAAACTGCGGAATTAAAAAAGGTATACGTAATGAGTAACGACATCTTCCCGAATAAATTTAAAGCGGCCCTTGCGGCGCATCAGATTCAGATTGGCTGCTGGTCTGCGCTGGCCAACCCCATCAGCACCGAAGTGCTGGGCCTGGCCGGATTCGACTGGCTGGTGCTGGACGGCGAACATGCGCCAAACGATATCAACACGTTTATTCCGCAGCTGATGGCGCTGAAAGGCAGCCACAGCGCGCCGGTGGTGCGTGTACCTACCAACGAGCCGGTGATCATCAAGCGTCTGCTGGATATCGGCTTCTACAACTTCCTGATCCCGTTTGTTGAAACGGAAGAAGAAGCGGTGCTGGCCGTAGCTGCCACCCGCTATCCGCCGGAAGGGATCCGCGGCGTGTCTGTCTCGCACCGCGCCAACATGTTTGGCACCGTGCCGGACTATTTCGCCCAGTCCAACAAGAACATCACCATTCTGGTTCAGATCGAGAGCCAGCAGGGGGTCGATAACGTCGACGCCATTGCCGCGACCGAAGGTGTCGACGGTATTTTCGTCGGCCCGAGCGATCTGGCGGCCGCCTTTGGTCATCTGGGCAACGCCAGCCACCCGGACGTGCAGCGGGCAATCCAGCACATTTTTGCCCGTGCCAAAGCGCACGGTAAACCGTGCGGCATTCTGGCGCCGGTGGAAGCTGATGCCCGCCGCTACCTGGAGTGGGGCGCAACGTTTGTCGCCGTCGGCAGCGACCTCGGCGTATTCCGCGCCGCCACGCAGAAATTAGCGGACGCTTTTAAAAAATAACCATCATTGAGGAAACAGATTATGACGCTGAAAGTGGGTTTTATTGGCCTGGGTATCATGGGCAAACCAATGAGCAAAAACCTCATCAAAGCAGGTTACTCACTGGTGGTTTTAGATCGTAATTCAGACGCGGTGGCAGAAGTGATTGCGGCTGGCGCAGAAACGGCGACAACTGCAAAAGCGATCGCCGAGCAGTGCGATGTCATTATCACCATGCTGCCAAACTCCCCGCACGTGAAAGAGGTGGCGCTGGGTGAGAACGGCATTATCGACGGCGCGAAGCCGGGTCTGGTGGTGATCGACATGAGTTCTATCGCGCCGCTGGCGAGCCGCGAAATCAGTGAGGCGCTGAAAGCGAAAGGCGTGGAGATGCTGGATGCGCCGGTCAGCGGCGGCGAACCGAAAGCCATCGACGGTACTCTGTCGGTGATGGTGGGGGGCGATAAAGCCGTGTTCGACAAATACTACGACCTGATGAAAGCCATGGCTGGCTCCGTGGTGCATACCGGTGAAATTGGCGCAGGCAACGTCACCAAGCTGGCAAACCAGGTGATTGTGGCGTTGAACATCGCGGCCATGTCCGAAGCACTGACGCTGGCCACCAAAGCGGGCGTTAATCCGGATCTGGTCTATCAGGCCATTCGCGGTGGTCTTGCGGGCAGCACCGTGCTGGATGCCAAGGCACCGATGGTGATGGATCGTAACTTCAAGCCGGGCTTCCGCATCGATCTGCACATTAAAGATCTGGCGAATGCGCTGGATACCTCCCACGGCGTGGGCGCGCAGTTGCCGCTGACTGCCGCCGTCATGGAGATGATGCAGGCGCTGCGTGCGGACGGTCTGGGCACCGCCGATCACAGCGCGTTAGCGTGCTATTACGAAAAGCTGGCGAAGGTTGAAATTGCTCGCTAATGACGTCCCGCCCGGTGGCGTTACGCTTACCGGGCCTACGGCTCAGGCATACAACTATGAAAATCGTAATCGCGCCAGACTCTTATAAAGAAAGCCTGTCTGCCACTGAGGTGGCGCAGGCGATAGAAAAAGGATTTCGGGAAATTTTCCCCGACGCTCATTACGTGTCTGTTCCCGTTGCTGACGGCGGAGAAGGTACGGTTGAAGCGATGATCGCCGCGACGCAGGGCACCTGGCAGCAGGCTGTCGTCACCGGCCCGTTAGGGGAAAAGGTGAAGGCCAGCTGGGGGATCTCGGGCGACGGTACCACCGCGTTTATCGAGATGGCCGCCGCCAGCGGCCTGGTACTTGTTCCTCCCGCGCAGCGTAACCCGCTGGTCACGACGTCGCGCGGGACGGGGGAGCTGATCCTCCGCGCGCTGGATAAAGGCGCGCGCAACATCATTATAGGTATCGGCGGGAGCGCAACCAACGATGGGGGCGCGGGTATGATGCAGGCGCTGGGCGCGAGGTTTACGGATGCGAACGGGACGGAGATCGGCTACGGCGGCGGCAGCCTGATGGCGCTGAACCGTATTGATATTTCTGATCTTGATCCGCGTCTTCAGGGGTGCGCAATCCGCGTCGCCTGTGACGTGACGAATCCGCTGGTCGGTGAAAGCGGCGCGTCGCGTATCTTTGGCCCGCAAAAAGGCGCCACGGAGGAGATGATCCTCGAACTCGACGCCAGTCTTAGCCACTACGCCAACGTGATCAAAAAATCCCTGCGCATTGACGTCAACCCGGTTCCGGGGGCAGGAGCGGCGGGCGGCATGGGCGCGGCGTTGATGGCCTTCCTGGGCGCTGAGCTGAAAAGCGGCATTGAGATTGTCACTCAGGCGCTCAATCTTGAAGAACATATTCACGACTGCACGTGGGTGCTGACAGGAGAAGGGCGCATCGACAGCCAGAGCATTAATGGCAAAGTGCCCGTCGGCGTGGCGAGCGTCGCCAAAAAATACCATAAGCCGGTGATAGGGATTGCCGGAAGTCTGACGCAGGATGTGGGTGTGGTGCATCAGTACGGCATCGACGCGGTGTTCAGCGTACTGACCCGCATCGGTTCACTGGAAGAGGCGTTCCAGGGAGCGTACGACAACATTTACCGCGCCTCGCGCAATATCGCGGCCACATTGCAGGTAGGCATGCGTAGCCAGGGGTGACAGCGGCGCGCAAACCCTCTATACTGCGCGCCGAAGCTGACCAGACAGTCGCCGCTTCGTCGTCGTCCCTTTCGGGGGAGACGGGCGGAGGGGAGGAAAGTCCGGGCTCCACAGGGCAGGGTGCCAGGTAACGCCTGGGGGGGAAACCCACGACCAGTGCAACAGAGAGCAAACCGCCGATGGCCCGCGTAAGCGGGATCAGGTAAGGGTGAAAGGGTGCGGTAAGAGCGCACCGCGCGGCTGGTAACAGTCCGTGGCACGGTAAACTCCACCCGGAGCAAGGCCAAATAGGGGTTCACATGGTACGGCCCGTACTGAACCCGGGTAGGCTGCTTGAGCCAGTGAGCGATTGCTGGCCTAGATGAATGACTGTCCACGACAGAACCCGGCTTATCGGTCAGCTTCAACTTCTTACGAAACCCCGCTTCGGCGGGGTTTTTGTTTTCTGAAGGTTGCATGCCGGGTCAGCGAAGCGCCAAACGACATCAATTCTCAATTTTGCGACGCTAAGCACATTTCACTGCTTTACCGATTATGCGTTCCTTTCATCTGCTGTGCATGATCGTAATCACAAAATTTAACGCTATAAAATTAGAAAATTTTAGTGTTGAGCAGATGTTGTGAATGTTGACTCAGTGATGCTGAATGTTATTCATTTGATAATTTAATATTGAATCTAAAAACATTCTTCTGGTGAATGTGTGATATATCCCACTCTTTAACCGGAAGCTGAGAAAATATTCCTGATAAAGTTGATAAACCACAAAAATGTTTTAAAAGAATAATGATGGTTTATTAACCTTTAATTGCCTGAAAGATAGTCTTTATTAATATTGTTAAGGCAAAAAAATTCATGCCGGTTATTGCCATAAAATAAATTTATTACCGCGGATTTTGTTGATCAATATCAGCGTAATTGCGTATTTTTAGCTATCTAACTGTTTGAATAATAAGATTATAAATCGATTTTAAATGTGGTTGTAAAAAGGGCATCCTGGCAAATTGTGAGTAACAGCACATACCCCCTGAAACAATATTGGGTAGAATCCGCTGCGTCATAGGGAAATAAGCGCAGAATATTATGAATACTATTATTCTACCGAAAACACAGCACCTCGTGGTATTTCAGGAAGTCATCAAAAGTGGCTCTATAGGTTCTGCTGCAAGACAACTGGGGCTGACGCAACCTGCCGTCAGCAAAATCATCAGCGACATCGAATCTTACTTTGGGGTGGAAGTGATGGTGCGTAAAAACACCGGCGTAAAACTCACTGCCGCCGGTCAGGTGCTGCTGTCCTACGCTGAGTCGATCACCCGCGAAATGAAAAACATGGTGAGCGAGATCAACAGCCTCAGTTTCAGTACCGTCATGGACGTCTCCTTCGGCTATCCGTCGCTGATTGGCTTCACCTTCCTGTCCGGGATGATCAAAAAATTCAAGGAAGTGTTCCCGAAGGCGCGCGTCTCAATGTATGAAGCGCAGCTCTCTTCATTCCTGCCCGCCATTCGCGATGGCCGGCTGGATTTCGCCATCGGCACGCTGAGCGACGGGATGTTGCTCCAGGATCTTCACGTTGAGCCACTCTTTGAATCTGAGTTTGTGCTGGTGGCGAGTAAATCACGAACGTGCACCGGCCCGACCAGACTGGCATCGCTCACGCACGAGCAGTGGGTGATGCCGCAAACCGATATGGGCTACTACAATGAACTCCTGACCACCCTGCAAGATAACCACATCAGCATTGAAAACATCGTCCAGACCGATTCCGTCGTCACCATCTATAACCTTGTTCTCAATGCCGATTACCTGACGGTGATCCCCCGTGACATGATTGCGCCATTCGGCTCGGACCAGTTTATTGTCCTGCCGGTGGAAGATGCATTACCTGTGGCGCGTTATGCTGCCGTGTGGTCAAAAAATTACAGTATTAAAAAATCGGCGTCAGTATTAGTTGAACTGGCAAAACAATATTCGTCGATGAATATCGAAAAACGACGATAGAAATAATGATGATTTAAAATACCCGGAGCGACGATTTTTAACGCTCTGATACCCTGACTTTGCCTGAAAACAATGAATTATTATAACGAGGATATTATGCACATTACTTACGATCTCCCGGTGACCATTGACGATATTCAGGACGCCAGAAAAAGACTGGCGGGAAAGATCTATAAAACCGGTATGCCGCGCTCAAATTATCTGAGCGAACGGTGTAAGGGTGAGATATTCCTGAAATTTGAAAATATGCAGCGTACCGGTTCGTTTAAAATACGTGGGGCGTTTAATAAATTAAGCTCGCTGACCGATGCGGAAAAACGCAAGGGCGTGGTTGCCTGTTCCGCAGGGAACCACGCGCAGGGGGTGTCGCTCTCCTGCGCCATGCTCGGCATCGACGGCAAAGTGGTAATGCCTATGGGCGCGCCGAAATCCAAGGTGGCCGCCACGCGCGACTACTCCGCCGAAGTGGTGCTGCACGGCGAGAACTTTAACGATACTATCGCCAAAGTGAGCGAAATCGTCGAGATGGAAGGGCGCATATTTATCCCGCCTTACGACGATCCGAAAGTGATCGCCGGTCAGGGCACCATCGGCCTGGAAATCCTCGAAGATTTATACGACGTGGATAACGTGATTGTTCCCATCGGCGGCGGTGGTTTAATTGCCGGTATTGCGACAGCAATTAAATCCATCAACCCAACTATCAATATTATCGGCGTGCAGTCTGAAAACGTGCACGGAATGGCGGCGTCGTATCAGACCGGTGAAATAACGAACCACCGCATTACCGGCACATTAGCGGACGGCTGCGACGTGTCTCGCCCGGGTAATTTAACCTTCGAAATCGTTCGTGAACTGGTTGACGACATTGTGCTGGTCAGCGAAGACGAGATTCGCAACAGCATGATCGCGCTTATTCAGCGAAATAAAGTGGTTACGGAAGGTGCTGGCGCGCTGGCGTGCGCGGCGTTATTAAGCGGCAAGCTGGACCACTATATTCAGGGCCGTAAAACCGTCTGCATTATTTCCGGTGGCAATATTGATCTCTCCCGTGTTTCCCAAATTACCGGCTTCGTTGACGCATAAAGGTGACCTATGAGCAACACAGAAAGCATTATCGTTGGCCAGACAAAAACGTCCTCCTGGCGTAAATCGGATACCACCTGGACGCTCGGCCTGTTTGGTACCGCCATTGGCGCAGGCGTGCTGTTCTTCCCTATCCGTGCAGGCTTTGGCGGCCTGATCCCTATCCTGCTGATGCTGGTACTCGCGTTCCCGATTGCGTTTTACTGCCACCGCGCGCTGGCGCGTCTGTGTTTGTCCGGCAGTAACGTCTCCGGCAACATCACCGAAACGGTGGAGGAGCATTTTGGTAAGACCGGCGGGGTGGTGATCACCTTCCTCTACTTCTTTGCTATTTGCCCGCTGCTGTGGATTTACGGCGTCACCATTACCAACACCTTTATGACCTTCTGGGAAAACCAGCTCCAGATGCCTGCCCTGAACCGCGGCGTGGTAGCGCTGTTCCTGCTGCTGCTGATGGCCTTTGTGATCTGGTTCGGTAAAGACCTGATGGTGAAGGTGATGAGCTACCTGGTGTTCCCGTTCATCGCCAGCCTGGTGCTGATTTCTCTCTCGCTGATCCCGTACTGGAACTCAGCGGTGATCGACCAGGTTAACCTGAGCGATATTGCCTTCACCGGTCATGACGGCATTCTTGTCACGGTGTGGCTGGGGATTTCCATTATGGTCTTCTCCTTCAACTTCTCGCCTATCGTCTCCTCGTTTGTGGTCTCCAAGCGCGAAGAGTACGAGCCGGAGTTTGGTAAAGAATTCACCGAGCAGAAATGTTCCAAAATCATCGGTCGCGCCAGCCTGCTGATGGTGGCGGTGGTGATGTTCTTCGCCTTTAGCTGCCTGTTTACGCTCTCTCCGCAGAACATGGCGGACGCCAAAGCGCAGAACATTCCGGTGCTCTCTTACCTGGCGAACCACTTTGCGTCGATGTCAGGCAGTAAATCCACGTTCGCCACGGTGCTGGAGTACGGCGCGTCCATCATCGCGCTGGTCGCTATCTTTAAATCCTTCTTCGGTCACTACCTGGGCACGCTGGAGGGGCTGAACGGCCTGATCGTTAAGTTCGGCTACAAGGGCGACAAGAAGAACATCTCCGTGGGCAAGCTGAACACCATCAGCATGGTCTTCATCATGGGCTCCACCTGGATTGTGGCCTATGCCAACCCGAACATTCTGGACCTTATTGAAGCCATGGGCGCGCCAATTATCGCCTCTCTGCTGTGCCTGCTGCCGATGTACGCCATCCGCAAAGCACCGGCGCTGGCGAAATACAAAGGCCGGACCGAGAACATCTTCGTAACCGTGGTCGGCCTGCTGACCATTCTGAACATCGTGTACAAACTGTTTTAAACCAAAGCTCAGGAAGAGCGGAGCCATACCATGATTGAGTTTCCGGTAGTACTGGTCATTAACTGCGGATCGTCCTCTGTTAAGTTTTCGGTGCTGGACGCCGCAGGCTGCGATGCCCTGCTGACGGGCATTGCGGACGGCATCAACACAGAAAAAGCCTTTATTTCCGTGAATGGGGGTGAGCCAGTCAGACTGGCTCATCAGGACTACGAAGGGGCGCTGGCCGCCATCGCCCTGGAGCTGGAGAAGCGCGACCTGATGGGCAGCGTGGCTTTGATTGGCCATCGCATTGCCCACGGCGGCGATCTCTTCAGCGAGTCGACCCTGATCACGGAAGAGGTGATGGAGCAGATCCGCCAGGTCTCCCCGCTGGCGCCGCTGCATAACTACGCTAACCTGAGCGGCGTGGAAGCCGCAGAGCGACTCTTCCCCGGGGTGCAGCAGGTGGCGGTATTTGATACCAGCTTCCACCAGACCATGGCGCCGCAGGCGTATCTGTACGGCTTGCCGTACCGCTATTTTGAAGAGCTGGGCGTGCGCCGCTACGGCTTCCACGGCACCTCTCACCGCTACGTGGCGGCGCAGGCGCACGCGCTTCTCGGGCTCTCCGTCGAAGACAGCGGCCTGGTGATTGCCCATCTCGGCAACGGGGCGTCCATTTGCGCGGTGCGTAACGGCAGAAGCGTGGACACGTCCATGGGGATGACGCCGCTTGAAGGACTGGTGATGGGCACACGCTGTGGCGACGTAGATTTTGGCGCGATGGCGTGGATTGCCCGGCAGACCGGCCAGTCGTTCGAGGATCTGGAGCGCGTGGTCAACAAAGAGTCCGGGCTGCTGGGGATCTCCGGCATCTCCTCCGATTTGCGCGTGCTGGAGAAAGCCTGGCATGACGGCAACGAGCGGGCGCGGCTGGCGATAAAGACCTTTGTCCACCGCATAGCGCGGCATATCGCCGGTCATGCCGCATCCCTGCACCGTCTGGATGGCGTGGTGTTTACCGGCGGGATCGGTGAGAACTCCGTGCTTATCCGCGCGCTGGTGGTGGAGCATCTGAAGGTGTTTGGCATCATCCTCGACGAGTCCAAAAATGCCCTGCCGGGCAGCGCGGGCGAGCGCGTGATCTCCACCGAGTCGTCCCGCGCGGCCTGCGCGGTGATCCCTACCAATGAAGAAAAAATGATCGCGCTGGATGCCCTCCGTCTTGGGAAGGTCACCCCGGCTGCGGCTTACGCCTGATAAAGCGAGAATCTGATGAAAGTAACAATCGATACGGGCGTCGCGCCTTACAGCGACGCATGGGCCGGGTTTCGCGGTGAAGAATGGAAAAACGCCGTTAACGTGCGCGATTTTATTCAGCATAACTACACCCCTTATGAAGGCGATGAAGCTTTCCTCGCGCAGGCGACGCCAGCAACGACGGCGCTGTGGCAGAAGGTGATGGTCGGCATTCGCCAGGAGAATGCCACCCACGCTCCGGTGGATTTTGACACCAACATCGCCACCACCATTACCGCGCACGGGCCGGGCTATATTGACCAGGAGCTGGAGACGATCGTCGGCCTGCAAACCGACAAGCCGCTCAAGCGGGCCCTGCATCCGTACGGCGGGATCAATATGATCCGCAGCTCGTTCGAAGCCTACGGTCGCGAGATGGATCCGCAGTTTGAATATCTCTTCACCGATCTGCGTAAAACCCACAACCAGGGCGTGTTTGACGTTTACTCCCCGGAGATGATGCGCTGCCGAAAATCCGGCGTGCTCACCGGTTTGCCGGACGGCTACGGGCGTGGACGCATCATCGGCGACTACCGCCGCGTGGCGCTATACGGCATCAGCTATCTGGTGCGCGAGCGTGAACTTCAGTTCGCCGATCTCCAGGGGAAACTGGAGCGCGGAGACGATCTGGAGGCCACGATCCGCCTGCGCGAGGAGCTGGCGGAGCATAAACGTGCGTTGCTCCAGATCCAGCAGATGGCGGCGAACTATGGCTTTGATATTTCACGTCCGGCGATGAATGCGCAGGAAGCGGTGCAGTGGGTCTACTTTGCCTACCTTGCCGCAGTGAAATCCCAAAACGGCGGGGCGATGTCGCTGGGGCGCACGGCCTCGTTCCTCGATATCTACATTGAACGCGACATGCAGGCAGGAAGGCTGAACGAGGTGCAGGCCCAGGAGCTGATCGACCACTTCATCATGAAGATCCGCATGGTGCGCTTCCTGCGCACGCCGGAGTTCGACACGCTCTTCTCCGGCGATCCGATCTGGGCCACGGAAGTGATCGGCGGCATGGGGCTGAATGGCCGTACGCTGGTGACCAAAAACAGCTTCCGCTATCTGCATACCCTGCACACCATGGGGCCTGCGCCGGAGCCAAACCTGACGATCCTCTGGTCCGAACAGCTGCCGATCGCGTTCAAGAAATACGCCGCGCAGGTCTCGATCGTCACCTCCTCGCTGCAATACGAGAACGACGATCTGATGCGTGCCGACTTTAACAGCGACGACTACGCCATTGCCTGCTGCGTCAGTCCGATGGTGATCGGCAAGCAGATGCAGTTCTTCGGCGCACGCGCCAACCTGGCGAAAACGCTGCTGTACGCGATTAACGGCGGGGTGGATGAGAAGCTGAAGATCCAGGTGGGGCCGAAAACCGAGCCGCTGCTGGATGAGGTACTGGATTACGACACCGTAATGGCGAGCCTCGATCACTTCATGGACTGGCTGGCAGTGCAGTACATCAGTGCGCTGAATCTCATTCACTACATGCATGATAAATACAGCTACGAAGCCTCGCTGATGGCGCTGCACGACCGGGACGTTTACCGCACCATGGCCTGTGGCATTGCCGGGCTGTCGGTGGCGGCGGATTCCCTGTCGGCCATCAAGTACGCCACGGTAAAACCGGTGCGCGACCACACCGGTCTGGCGGTCGATTTCGTCATCGAAGGCGACTATCCGCAATACGGCAACAACGACGATCGCGTGGACAGTATCGCCTGCGATCTGGTTGAGCGCTTTATGAAGAAAATCCAGGCGCTGCCGACGTACCGCAACGCCGTGCCGACGCAGTCGATTCTGACCATCACCTCCAATGTGGTTTACGGGCAGAAGACCGGCAACACGCCGGACGGACGTCGCGGCGGTACACCGTTTGCGCCTGGCGCCAACCCGATGCACGGGCGCGACAGAAAAGGAGCGGTGGCGTCGTTGACCTCGGTCGCCAAGCTGCCGTTCACCTATGCCAAAGACGGGATCTCCTACACCTTCTCCATCGTGCCGCAGGCACTGGGCAAGGACGAGCTGGTGCGCAAAACCAACCTTGTCGGGCTGCTGGACGGGTACTTCCACCACGAAGCGACCATCGAGGGCGGGCAGCACCTGAACGTCAACGTGATGAACCGGGAGATGCTGCTGGATGCCATCGCCCATCCGGAGAACTATCCGAACCTGACGATCCGCGTTTCAGGCTATGCGGTGCGGTTTAACGCTCTGACGCGCGAGCAGCAGCAGGACGTGGTTTCGAGGACGTTTACGCAGGCGATCTAACACAGGCCCCATCTTCAGCCTCCTCAGATGAGGAGGCTTTTAATTTTGTGAACACCGTCAATTTTAGAAAACTCGCTCTCTTTTCTGCTATCCCGAAGTAATATTTTCCTCTCGCCTAAGGAAATCCCTATAAAAGTTGTGACTTTTTTCTCCCGCGCTCCGGATATGATCTCCCCATACCAATAACTCACACCTGCACCCTCTGACTCGCAATCGCTGGCGATCGGAACCTTATAAAAACAAATCGTTACCCTACAAAATAAGCGAGTGCCCAATGAATATGGCAACAAACAGCAGTGTGATTGTGAGTGATTCCCCTGCGGCAAGGCGGGCGGGAATGAGCGAAAGCGAATGGCGAGAGGCGATTAAATTCGACAGCACCGATACGGGCTGGGTCATCATGAGTATTGGGATGGCTATCGGCGCGGGCATTGTTTTTCTTCCGGTGCAGGTTGGATTAATGGGGCTATGGGTATTTTTACTCTCGTCGATAATTGGTTATCCGGCCATGTACCTGTTCCAGCGCCTGTTTATTAATACGCTGGCGGAATCACCGGAATGTAAAGACTATCCGAGCGTTATTAGCGGATATTTAGGCAAAAACTGGGGCATCTTATTGGGTGCACTTTATTTCGTGATGCTGGTGATCTGGATGTTTGTCTATTCGACGGCCATTACCAACGACAGCGCATCCTATTTACACACCTTCGGCGTAACCGACGGTTTGCTGTCGGAAAATCCGTTCTACGGCTTATTCCTGATCTGCATTCTGGTCGCCATTTCGTCGCGCGGTGAAAAGCTGCTGTTTAAAGTCTCCAGCCTGATGGTGCTGACCAAATTATTTGTGGTGGCGGCGCTGGGGCTTTCGATGATTGGCCTCTGGCATTTAGCCAACGTCGGCATGCTGCCGCCAATGGGGCTGCTGATTAAAAACGCCATTATTACGCTGCCTTTCACCTTAACCTCCATTCTGTTTATTCAGACATTAAGCCCGATGGTGATTTCCTATCGTTCAAGGGAAAAATCCGTTGAGGTGGCGCGGCATAAAGCGCTGCGGGCAATGAATATCGCCTTTAGCGTGCTGTTTGTGACGGTCTTTTTCTACGCTGTCTCCTTCACCCTGGCGATGGGGCACGACGAGGCGGTAAAAGCCTATGAGCAGAATATTTCCGCCCTGGCAATCGCAGCACAGTTTATCAGCGGTGACGGCGCGGGCTGGGTCAAAATCGTCAGCGTAATCCTCAATATTTTCGCTGTGATGACCGCGTTCTTTGGCGTCTATCTCGGCTTTCGTGAGGCGACGCAGGGCATTGTGATGAACATCCTGCGCCGCAAAATGCCGGCGGAGAAAATCAATGAAAATGCCGTCCAGCGCGGGATTATGCTGTTCGCCATCCTGCTGGCCTGGAGCGCGATTGTGTTAAACGCGCCGGTGCTGAGCTTCACTTCCATCTGTAGCCCTATTTTCGGGATGGTGGGCTGCTTAATTCCGGCGTGGCTGGTCTACAAAGTGCCCGCACTTCATAAATATAAAGGCGTATCGCTGGTGATTATTGTGATTAACGGGCTGCTGCTTTGTGTTTCTCCTTTCCTCGCCTTCTCATGAGGTTAAATAAGGTCGTAACGATGTCTGAGCAAATTAATCCTTTATGGAACCATTTTATTCGCGCGGTGCAGGAAGAGGTAAAGCCTGCGCTGGGCTGTACCGAACCCGTCTCGCTGGCGCTGGCGTGCGCGATGGCTGCCGGACAGCTTGACGGCGAGGTGACGCGTATCGAGGCCTGGGTATCGCCGAACCTGATGAAAAACGGGCTTGGCGTAACGGTGCCCGGCACCGGTATGGTCGGTTTACCCATCGCGGCCGCGCTGGGGGCGACAGGCGGTAATGCACACGCCGGGCTGGAGGTGTTGAAAGACGCGTCGGCCGAGGCGCTAACGCGCGCCAAAGCACTGCTAAACGCAGGTCTGGTGCAGGTGAAATTGCAGGAGCCGTGCGAGGAGATCCTCTATTCACGTGCCTGCGTTTACGTCGGTGAATCCTCGGCGATGGTGACCATCGCCGGCGGGCACACTCGCGTGGTGGAGGTAGTTTGTCAGGGCGAAACGCGCTTCAGGCTTGACGATCGTCAGAGCCAGAACAACGACGATCCGCTGGCGGTACTCTCGACCACCACGCTGTCGCAGATCCTTGAGTTTGTAGAGCAGGTGCCGTTTGACGCGATCCGCTTTATCCTCGATGCGGGGCGGCTGAACGATGCGCTCTCCCGCGAAGGTTTGCGTGGCAACTGGGGGCTGCATATTGGCGCGACGCTCAATAAACAGCGCGCACGCGGCTGGATGGCGCAGGATCTGGGTTCAGACATTATTATCCGCACCAGCGCAGCCTCGGATGCCCGCATGGGAGGCGCGACGCTGCCGGCGATGAGCAACTCGGGTTCCGGGAATCAGGGCATCACCGCCACCATGCCGGTGGTGGTGGTGGCTGAGCACGTTCAGGCCGATGACGAACGGCTGGCGCGGGCGCTGATGCTCTCGCACCTGTCGGCGATCTATATCCATTACCAGCTTCCGCGCTTGTCCGCGCTGTGTGCGGCGACAACAGCCGGAATGGGGGCTGCGGCGGGGATGGCGTGGCTGATGGGCGGTTCTTACCAGACAATTTCCATGGCGATCGGCAGTATGATCGGCGACGTCAGTGGGATGATCTGTGACGGGGCGTCTAACAGTTGCGCAATGAAGGTCTCGACCAGCGTCACCAGCGCCTGGAAAGCCGTGATGATGGCGTTGGATGATACTGCCGTGACGGGTAATGAGGGGATTGTGGCGCACGACGTGGAGCAGTCGATCGCGAACCTGTGCGCGCTGGCGTGCCGCTCGATGCAGGCAACGGACCGGCAGATTATTGAGATTATGGCGAGTAAGGTGTAAAAATTTCCCCTCACCCCAATCCCTCTCCCCATAGGGGCGAGGGGCTCGATCGTTCCCTCTCCCCTTTGGGGAGAGGGCTAGGGTGAGGGGGGGGTTAAACCGGTAAATCAATCAGCAGCGCGCGCAGCGGCGTATCCGCCACCAGGGTGATATTCGCTTCATCACGAATAAACGCGCCGTCGCCGCAGGTGAGCGCCTCTTTCTCTTCCGCGTGCGTCACCGCATGCACCGTACCGTGAATGGACTGCAGATAGGCGCGCGGACCATGAAGCTGGAAGCTTGCCTGTTCACCTTTTTTCAGCTCGATATGATGCAGCCACACCTGCTGGCGCAGCTGCAGGCTGCCTTTGCTGCCGTCTGGCGAGGCAATCAGCTGCTGTTTATCGCCCTTCAGATCGATTTTTTGCACCAGCGGATTTTCCCGCTCCGGACAGGCATCCAGCCACAGCTGCATGCGGGTCAGCGTTTTGTCTTTGCTGAGGTTATGCTCGCTATAGCTAATACCCGGCTGCGTGGAAATTAACAGCGCCTCGCCAGCCTTCGCCTGGACATGATTGCCCTCGCTATCGCGGTATTCTGCCTCGCCTTCCAGGATCAGGTTCAGGATATCGACTTTCGGGTACGTGCGCGGCTGGAAGGACGCGCCCGGGGCGAGCACTTCCTGGTTCAATACGCGCAGTGAAGCGTAACCGAGAAGTTTAGGGTCAAAGTAGTGTCCAAAGGAAAAGGTGTAGCGGGCCTGCAACCAACCGAAATCGGCTTGTCCACACTGTTTCGCTGTTCTTGTCGTAATCATAAACTTGACCTCTCTTTACACTAAATCAATGGTAAAGGTATGGACGCTGCAATGTTAGCCAGATATTCTGCCCGGTATGTTCAAATTTCCTGAATGAGAACGAGATGGCTAAAGAGAGAGCATTGACGCTTGAGGCGCTTCGCGTCATGGACGCGATTGACAGGCGCGGCAGTTTTGCCGCGGCGGCAGATGAACTGGGGCGCGTTCCGTCTGCGCTGAGCTATACCATGCAAAAGCTGGAGGAGGAGCTGGATGTTGTGCTCTTCGATCGCTCTGGTCATCGAACAAAATTCACCAACGTTGGGCGGATGCTGCTGGAGCGCGGCCGCGTATTGCTGGAAGCGGCGGATAAACTGACGACCGATGCCGAAGCGCTGGCCCGCGGCTGGGAAACCCATCTGACGTTAGTGACCGAAGCGCTGGTGCCCACCGAGGCGCTGTTCCCGCTGGTGGACAGACTGGCCGCGAAAGCCAATACCCAGCTGTCGATCATCACCGAGGTACTGGCCGGGGCGTGGGAGCGTCTTGAGACGGGCAGGGCGGATATCGTCATTGCGCCGGATATGCATTTCCGCTCATCGTCAGAAATTAACTCGCGCAAACTGTACAGCGTGATGAACGTCTACGTCGCTGCGCCGGGTCACCCGATCCATCAGGAGCCGGAACCGCTCTCTGAGGTCACGCGCGTGAAATACCGCGGCGTGGCGGTGGCGGATACCGCGCGCGAGCGCCCGGTGTTAACGGTGCAGTTGCTGGATAAACAGCCGCGTCTGACGGTGACGTCGCTGGAAGATAAGCGTCAGGCGCTGCTGGCGGGGCTGGGCGTGGCGACCATGCCGTATCCGTTCGTCGAAAAGGACATTGCAGAGGGACGACTGCGCGTTGTCAGCCCGGAATACACCAGTGAAGTGGATATTATTATGGCGTGGCGTCGTGACAGCATGGGCGAAGCCAAATCGTGGTGTTTGCGTGAAATTCCGAAGCTTTTCACGCAATATAATAAATAAAATCGTAATTTGTAGGCCCGGTAAGCGAAGCGCCACCGGGCTTTTTTTTATGCGCAGATCTTCGGATCCGGACCAAAGCGGTTTTCTCCCGGCGTTCCGCTCTGACAGTTGAAAATCAAAATCACGATCCAGCCGATAAGCGGGATCAACAGCAACAGCAGCCACCACGCCGAACGATCGGTGTCGTGAAGACGACGAAACAGTACGGCCCATGAAGGCAGCAGAACCAACACACCATAAATGGTGGTGAGAATGCCTTCGCCCCCCTCGCGTTCCCAGCCGAGGATTTTGTCCACAATACCCAGCACCATAATCAGGACGAAGTTCACCAGAACGAACATCCAGTACTCTTTACGGCGGGCACGGCCACCAAATCCAACGTAGTTGCGCAGTACTTTTAAATACCAGTCCATTTTTCCTTGCCTCTTAGTCAGTCAATCACTTGTTTTCTAAGCGATCGAGGTAAGGATAGATGTATGCCGTGAATTAAAAAAGGGAATCAATTGATTCCCTAAATAATTATCCGAAACGCACGTCGCGCCCGTGTGGTTCATCCAGATCCTGCCACGGACCAATGGAGATAATGCCCGTTGGGTTGATGGTCTTATGACTGCGGAAATAATGGGTGCGAATATGGTCAAAATTGACCGTCTCCGCAATACCCGGCATCTGATAGATGTCGCGCAGGAAACCGTGCAGGTTCAGATAATCGCTAATGCGATGCTTGTCGCACTTGAAGTGGGTGACATACACCGGATCGAAGCGGATCAGCGTCGTCCACAGGCGGATGTCTGCTTCGGTGAGGCGATCGCCCGCTAAATAACGATGCTGGCCGAGGATCTGCTCCAGACGTTCCAGGGATCCAAACACGTTGCCGACCGCTTCGTCGTACGCTTCCTGACTGGTGGCAAAACCGGCTTTATAGACGCCGTTGTTGACGTTGTCGTAGATCCAGCCGTTCAGCTCGTCAATTTTCTCGCGCAGCTCAACCGGATAGTAATCCCCGGCGCGGGCGCCGTGCGCGTCAAACGCGGTATTGAACATGCGAATGATTTCAGCGGATTCATTGCTGACGATCGTCTGGTTTTTCTTGTCCCACAGCACAGGCACCGTTACGCGTCCGGTGTAGTGCGGATCGGCGCGCAGATAGAGCTGATACAGGAAATCGTGATGATAAAGCTCATCACCCGTCGCGGCCGGGAAGTCACTGTCGAACGTCCAGCCGTTTTCCAGCATCAGCGGGTTGACCACCGAAACCGGAATTAGCGATTCGAGACCTTTAAGTTTGCGCACAATCAGCGTACGGTGCGCCCACGGACAGGCGAGAGAAACATACAGATGATAACGATCTTTCTCCGCCGCAAAGCCCCCTTCGCCACTCGGGCCGGGTGCGCCGTCGGCGGTCAGCCAGTTACGGAAGGCCGAAACAGAGCGCTTAAAGCGTCCACCGGTGGATTTGGTGTCATACCAGACATCCTGCCAGACGCCGTCTACGAGTTGTCCCATTTTTTACTCCTCCGTCAGATAGCAAAAGCGAGGAGATGTCTCCTCGCTTTGAATTTAATCAGTATAGCGTGCTTACCACTTCTTATTCAGAAGACGGTCGATGCTGTAGGCGCCCGGACCCGTGATAGCCAGCAGCAGGAAGCCACCCGCGATGGTCAGGTTTTTCATGAACATCAGGGAGTTCACGCCTTCCGCAAAGTTGCTGTGGAAGATGAACGCGGTCAGCAGGGTAAAGCCTGCGGTGAACAGCGCCGTGGTGCGGGTCAGGAAACCGAACAGCACTGCCAGGCCGCCGCCGAACTCAAGCAGGATGGTCAGTGGCAGCAGGAAACCCGGCACGCCCATCGCTTCCATATACTGCTGAGTGCCCGCATAGCCGGTAATTTTGCCCCAGCCTGCGGTGATGAACAGCACAGGCATCAGAATACGCGCTACCAATACACCAACATCTTCTAATTTTTTCATTTTACTCTCCAGGAAACCACATCAGCGGCTAAACGTTATTTGCGTGCAAATTCGGGTAGATACCGCGTCTTTGCTGTCGATGGAGAGGAGTGTAAACGGGGCGGATGGCAATTGTTAGCAAGGAAAACTGTCAATCTTTTTCAAAGATATTGAGTAAGGGAGCATAGAGAGATTTTGCCGGGTGACGGCTACGCCTTACCCGGCCTACTTTTTTACCGTAGGCCGGGTAAGCGCAGTGCCACCCGGCGAGAAGGCTAGCGCAGCTGCTGCTGACGAATCGTTGCTTTCACCAGACGCCATGCGCTCCAGACACCAAAGCCACGGCGTGCCCAGCGAATCAGCATGTTTGGATGACGAATCGTCCAGATCGCCATCACGCTGCTACCCACCAGCGCCCACGAACGCAGGCTCAGAAGAGTATTCCAGCCGCGATCGTAACGCTGGGTCAGCTCCAGCCAGTCGCGACGGCTGGCGGACAGATCCAGCCGCTGCTGCTGGATCTGGCTCAGCAGATACGCTTTCCGCTTTTGACGTTCGGCTTTGTCGCTCACGACTTATCATCCTCCAGCAGGGCGCGGTCGTTGGCCAGCTCCTGGCGCGTATGGCGCAGGAAGGTCGACGTGCGCGCTTTATGCAGGGTCCAGATACCGCCTATCAGCGCCGCCACCAGCAGAACCACGGTAGTCGCAATCATCGCGTTCAGTCGATACTGTGGATCGATAGCCCAGATGATTAACACCATCAGGCTCATCAGACCAAACGCGGCAAAGAGCATCGTAAGCCCAAGCATGAGCAGCATCTGGAAGAGATTGGCTTTCTCCTCTTCCAGTTCCACTACCGCAAGCCGGACGCGCGTTTCGGCAATCCCGACCAGCGTCGTAAGAATACGCTGGCCGATGCCGAGGACGTTTTTAGCAGGCCCTTGTGCGTGACGTGGATCTTCCATAATCAACGACGCGTCAGCAGGACACCCAGCACCACACCCACTGCGGCACCAATACCAACGCCTGTCCATGGATTGTCACGTACATATTCGTCTGCGCGCGCAGCCGCTTCGCGGGTCTGTTTCGCCAGTGCATCACCGGTTTCACCCAGACGGTAACGGCTCTCTTTCAGTGCCTGCTCCGCTTTGCTGCGCAGTTTGCTGACTTCTTCTTTCGATTTATCGGCAGAAGAGTTCAGCACCTCTTCCAGGGTGTCCGCCAGGGATTTCAGCTCAGCGCGCAGATGTTCTGAAGTTGTATCTTTTGACATGATTCTCTCCTGTTGAGATTTCCGTTAACTCAATAATCGCGAGCTTCCAGCGCTTTCAGTTCGTCCTGCGCCTCTTGCAACTTCCTCTCGCGCTTGGCAATTTTTTCCGCATCACCTTTCTCTTTCGCTTCTTGCAGGTCTTGACGGCGCTCGGCTATCTCGTCCTTCTGTTCAGCGATTTTTTCCTGATGATCGGCACGCAGCTTGCTGTCCGTACAATTGTCTTTCACTTCGCTCAGCGCTTTTTTCAGTCCGTCGATCCGGTGCTGATTGTTATGCTTTTCGGCATAACTGATTTCGCGTTGAATATCCTGTTCTTTCTCCTGACAAAGAGACATAGCGAAGGAAGCTGTGCTTAAAGAAAAAAGGGCCAGAGCCAGGGTGATGCGGTATTTCATTATAGAAACCTTCCATTGTGTTACGGCGTAAGCCGTGTTCCAGAACTATGCGGAGAACATCTGAGGGGTGCTCCGCGTACTTAAGCATAGTAAGTAAACGGGAGTTTCACCAAAGTGGGTGAAAATATTCGGAATATTAGTCGTTAGCCAAATCGATGCGACGTGTCGCGTAACCGTGACATCCAGGAGGTTACGTGGCTGTCATCATCCTGTTGCGCGATGATGTAACCCTGCGGCAACGTGCGGTCCAGCACCGCTTTCGCCGCGGCGCTTTGCGCACTGGAGTCAAATTTTATCAGCAGCACATCGTCTTGCGGCGTGATGCTCTTAAAGCGGATCCCGTTAGCATCCAGATGATGCCAGATGGAAAAACCATCCGGCACGCTGGTTCCTTGACTCACAGGACGGATAGTCAGCGTCGACTCCTGGTGCTGTAGGGCAGACCATAGCAGGATGAGAGCGCTGAACATCATTAGCGCGACGATGGCGTAAGAGAAGCGGCGCAGCGCGAGCGGGGAGATAACCATCGTTAACCCCTGGCTCCGTATTTCTTTTTCCACAGTACGACCAGTGAACCGACCAGGCCAAACACCAGCAGGACGACGGGCAGCAGCATCAGGCAAGACATCAGCTGGTCTTCATATTTCATAAAGACCGGCGTTTTACCGAGCGCGTAGCCGAGCGTGGTCAGGATCAGAACCCACAGCAGGCCGCTCATCCAGTTAAAGAACTGGAAGCGCGCGCTGCTCAAGCCGGACAAGCCCGCAATGGTCGGCAGCAGGGTGCGTACGAATGCGATAAAGCGGCCAATCAGCAAGGCGGAGAGCCCGTGCTTATGGAAAAGGTGGTGCGCTCGCTGGTGATAATGTGCCGGAAGATGCGAAAGCCAGTTCTGAACGATTCGCGTGTTGCCGAGCCATCGCCCCTGAATATAACTCACCCAGCAACCCAGGCTGGCGGCAATGGTCAACAGCAGAACCGTTTGTGGGAAAGCCATCGCCCCTTTTGCACAGAGCACCCCAACCAGCACCAGCAGGCTGTCGCCCGGTAAAAAGGCAGCAGGCAGCAAACCGTTCTCAAGGAACAGGATCATAAATAACACAAAGTAGAGCATGCCAATCATGGACGGGTTGGCCAGCGTTTCGAAATCCTGAGCCCAGAGGGCGTTCAGTAGTTGGGTCAAAAGTTCCATTCAGTGTTCCTGGAAATCGGTTAACGTCACGCCTGTCATTCGGGAAAACAGCACGGCGACATTGTTATGATTTCATTATGGTCGCTCGCGGACACAATGATGTGTGGCCAACACTGTTCCCTGTTAATTGGCTGGTTAGCAAGCACTAACTTACAAAATAACGAAGTGAATCCAATTGTAACAAAGCCCGACGTTCTGCGTCACAGAATTTGAGGGGAAACACGATTTTGGCGTAAGCCACGGAGGGGAGCGAGAGATTTTACAAAGGCTGACACTATAGAGGTTTTCTTACCCTGTCTGGCCGGAAGGCGCGGCGGTGCGCCTGCCAGCAGTTCAGGAGGTTATTTTGCGACATTGGTCGCGGTATCGAGGTGAACCACCGGATTATCAGCAAAAAGATAGCGGTCAGCGTTAAATTCAAAGTCATCACTCGTTTCATTAAAAAGCATCTGTTTAGTGTTCTCCAGATGCTGCCACATTGCCAGTTTCGCCGCATGCGGATCTTTACGAATCAGGGCCTTAAGAATCTGGTCGTGGTCGTCACACCAGTTATCTACCGTGCGGGAATCAATGTGATCGTGCAGTTTCTTCCAGTACGGGTTGTGAACGCGCTGAGTCCACATTTTTTCAACGATTGCCGCCAGCGCTGTGTTTTGAGTCGCAAGGGCGACCTGGACGTGGAATTGCAGGTCCCATTCGGAATCGCGGAAACATTTTTCTTTACGCGCATGATCCTGGATTTCCATCAGCTTCATGATGTCCTGCTTGGTGACCTGCGTCGCTGCGAATTCTGCGATATTGCTTTCAATCAGCTGGCGAGCCTGGAGAAGCTCAAAGGGACCGTAGCTGGCAAATTCCAGACTTTCGTCCGGCGTGGGGGAGTGTTTCGCCTGGCTGGAAATCACGTGAATACCGGAACCTTTGCGTACCTCAACATACCCTTCAACTTCCAGCATGATGATGGCTTCGCGGACCACCGTGCGGCTGACGCTTTTTTCATCCGCAATAAAACGCTCAGCGGGAAGTTTATCACCGACAAGATAGACCCCTTGCTCGATGCGATCTTTCAGCTCGGCGGCAAGTTGTTGATATAAACGACGTGATTCGGTGATTTCCATATGCGCTCCAGGCAGGGTACGGCGAATGATTTGTTATACCACTTTTGCTTGCCACTCTCCAGATTTCGCCATTAAAAAAGCCGCCCGGAGGCGGCTTTTGCGACGTTTTTGCCGGGTGGCGCTACGCTTACCCGGCCTACGGTTTTATCGGGTGTTGTAGGCCGGGTAAGGCGGAGCCGCCACCCGGCACAACAAGCTAACTCTGCGTCGCCGGTCCCCCAAGGGACTCTTTCGCCAGTTCCTCGGCGGATTTACTCTTCAGCACCGTCCAGATAACCACTGCACCCAGCAGGTCGAAGATGGCCAGTACCGCGAACAGCGGGCTGAAACCGATGGTGTCTGCCAGCGCGCCGACCACCAGCGCAAACAGGGTACTTGCGGTCCAGGCGGCCATCCCGGTCAGACCGTTGGCGGTGGCAACTTCGTTACGACCAAACACGTCGGACGAGAGCGTAATCAGCGCGCCAGACAGAGACTGGTGAGCAAAGCCCCCGATACACAGCAGGGCGATAGCCACGTAAGGACTGGTGAACAGGCCAATCATGCCAGGGCCAATCATCAGCAGGGCGCCCATGGTGACCACCATCTTACGGGACACAATCAGGTTCACGCCAAACCAGCGCTGGAACAGCGGTGGCAGGTAGCCGCCGACGATACAGCCCAGGTCTGCAAACAGCATTGGCATCCAGGCGAACATCGCGATCTCTTTCAGGTTAAAGCCGTAGACTTTGAACATGAACAGCGGGATCCAGGCGTTGAACGTACCCCAGGCCGGTTCCGCCAGGAAGCGTGGCAGGGCGATACCCCAGAACTGACGGGTACCCAGGATCTGCCAGACGGACATTTTCTTGCCGTTGTCGGTCTGATGATGAGATTCCTGACCATTGATAATGTAGTCACGTTCTTCGGTAGACAGCTTTTTCTGATCGCGCGGGTGTTTATAGAAGATCAGCCACGCCATGGCCCAGGCAAAACTCAGCACACCGGAGATGATGAACGCCATTTGCCAGCTGTGCATCACAATCGCCCACACCACCAGTGGCGGAGCGATCATCGCCCCGATGGAGGAACCCACGTTGAAGTAACCGACAGCGATTGAACGTTCTTTTGCCGGGAACCATTCAGAGCTGGCTTTCAGACCCGCAGGGATCATCGCCGCTTCGGCAGCACCTACCGCACCACGTGCCAGCGCCAGCCCGCCCCAGCTGCCAGCCAGCGCCGTCGCCCCGCAGAAGACGGCCCATGCTACAGCGAAGAAGGCATAACCAATTTTTGTACCCAGAATATCAAGAACATAACCTGCAACAGGCTGCATTACGGTGTAAGCGGCAGAATACGCCGCAATGATGTAAGAGTATTGTTGTGTGGAGATATGTAACTCTTCCATCAACGTTGGCGCCGCTGCTGCCACGGTGTTACGTGTCAGGTAGCCCAGCACGGTGCCGAGCGTCACCAGTGCGATCATGTACCAACGTAACCCTTTAATTTTACGCATGTAAAACCTCATCGTTATGTTATTTCCGTGTCGGGACACGGCAACAACTCAACCGTTGCCGGGAGCTGTTCTGTAACGGGAGGGGCGTAACCGGGAACCTGTCCCGGAACGGCCCGAACCTTGCCATAAGTCATTGTGCTAAGTCGGCTTCCGTACCGTTAAATCCGATGTAACAAACACCGGTAATGCATTCCGTCGGCTTATAGTTTGCGACGGCGAAAAGATAACTTGTCATACAACTTTAAAAGGTGAGTGACATCACAAAAGAGTGAATCTTTGTAGGGATATTATGAGGCGTGCGCAAAGCCAGATCTGGCGCGGCCTGCAAGAAGGTTTACCCCTTTGAGGGTAATTTATTTGTCGACGTTTATTGATCTAACTCACGAAAAAAACGTCGGACTCTGGAAATTGGTGTGATAACTTTGCAGCATCTGAACATAAGCTTTCTGACGCTCCCGTAATGAGGAAGACGATAATGACACCGTTTATGACCGAAGATTTCCTGTTAGATACCGAATTTGCTCGCCGCCTGTACCACGACTACGCAAAAGATCAGCCGATTTTCGACTACCACTGCCATTTACCGCCGCAACAGGTTGCCGAAAATTACCGTTTCAAAAACCTGTATGATATCTGGCTGAAGGGTGACCACTATAAGTGGCGCGCGATGCGCACCAACGGCGTGGCCGAGCGCCTGTGTACCGGCGACGCGACCGATCGCGAGAAGTTTGACGCCTGGGCCGCTACCGTTCCCCACACCATCGGTAACCCGTTATACCACTGGACGCACCTCGAACTGCGTCGTCCTTTTGGCATCACCGGCAAGCTGCTCTCTCCCGCCACGGCGGATGAAATCTGGGATCAGTGCAACGAACTGCTGGCGCAGGATAGCTTCTCGGCGCGCGGCATCATGCAGCAGATGAACGTGAAGATGGTGGGCACAACCGACGATCCGATCGACTCCCTGGAGCACCACGCGGTTGTCGCGAAGGACAGCACCTTTGACATCAAAGTGCTGCCAAGCTGGCGTCCGGATAAAGCCTTCAACATTGAGCTGCCGACCTTTAATGACTACATGACGAAGCTGGCGGAAGTATCGGATACCGATATCCGTCGTTTCGCCGATCTGCAATCCGCGCTGACCAAACGTCTGGATCACTTTGCCGCACACGGCTGTAAAGTGTCTGACCACGCGCTGGACGTGGTGCTGTTCGCGGATTCCAGCGAAGCCGAGCTGGACAGCATCCTGGCGCGTCGTCTCTCCGGCGAAGCCCTGAGCGAGCATGAAGTCGCCCAGTTCAAAACCGCGGTGCTGGTGTTCCTCGGTGCGGAATATGCCCGTCGCGGCTGGGTTCAGCAGTACCATATCGGCGCGCTGCGTAATAACAACCAGCGTCAGTTCAAACTGCTGGGCGCGGACGTGGGCTTCGACTCCATCAACGACCGCCCTCTGGCGGAAGAGCTGTCAAAACTGCTGAGCAAACAGAACGAGCAAAACCTGCTGCCAAAAACCATTCTCTACTGCCTGAACCCGCGCGATAACGAAGTACTGGGCACCATGATCGGCAACTTCCAGGGCGAAGGGATGCCGGGCAAGATGCAGTTCGGTTCCGGCTGGTGGTTTAACGATCAAAAAGACGGCATGGAGCGTCAGATGACGCAGCTGGCGCAGCTCGGCCTGTTGAGCCGCTTCGTTGGCATGCTGACCGACAGCCGCAGTTTCCTCTCCTATACCCGCCATGAATATTTCCGCCGCATTCTGTGCCAGATGATTGGCCGCTGGGTGCACGCGGGCGAAGCGCCAGCGGATATCCAGCTGCTGGGCGAAATGGTGAGAAACATCTGTTTTAACAATGCGCGTGACTACTTCGCCATTGAACTGAACTAAGGCCGTTTGAGGTTGATATGCAATACATCAAAATCCATTCGCTGGATAACGTTGCCGTCGCGCTGGCAGATTTAGCCGAAGGGATGGAAGTGACCTTCGACAACCAGTCGGTGACGTTACGCCAGGCCATTGGACGTGGACATAAGTTTGCCCTGATCCCCATCGCGAAAGGGGAGAACGTGGTGAAGTACGGTTTGCCCATCGGTCATGCGCTGGCGGATATTGCGCCGGGTGAATACATTCATTCCCACAATACCCGCACCAATCTCAGCGATCTGGACGAGTACAGCTATCAACCTGACTTCCAGCCAGAAGAAGGACAGGCGGCCGATCGTGAGGTACAGATCTACCGCCGCGCCAGCGGCGAGGTGGGGATCCGCAATGAGCTGTGGATCCTCCCGACTGTCGGCTGCGTGAACGGGATCGCGCGTCAAATTCAGACGCGTTTCCTGAAAGAGACTAATGATGCTGAAGGCACCGACGGCGTGCATCTGTTCAGCCACACCTACGGTTGTTCCCAGCTGGGCGACGACCACATCAATACCCGCACCATGCTGCAAAATATGGTGCGCCACCCGAACGCGGGCGCGGTGCTGGTGATCGGCCTCGGCTGCGAGAACAATCAGGTCGACGCCTTCCGCGACACGCTGGGCGAATTTGACTCTGAGCGCGTGCACTTTATGGTGTGTCAGCACCAGGACGACGAAGTGGAAGCGGGCGTTGAACAGCTGCATCAGCTGTACGAGGTGATGCGTCACGACAAGCGCGAGCCGGGCAAGCTGAGCGAACTGAAGTTTGGCCTGGAGTGCGGCGGATCTGATGGCCTTTCCGGCATTACCGCTAACCCAATGCTGGGTCGCTTCTCGGATTACGTGATTGCCAACGGCGGCACTACGGTGCTGACCGAAGTGCCGGAGATGTTCGGCGCAGAGCGCATTCTGATGAGCCACTGCCGCGACGAAGAGACCTTTGAGAAGACCGTCACCATGGTCAACGACTTCAAACAGTACTTCATCGCCCATAACCAGCCGATATACGAGAACCCCTCGCCGGGTAACAAAGCGGGCGGGATCACCACGCTTGAAGAGAAATCCCTGGGCTGCACTCAAAAAGCGGGCGCCAGCCAGGTGGTGGACGTGCTGCGCTACGGTGAGCGGCTGAAAACGCACGGCCTGAACCTGCTCAGCGCACCGGGCAACGATGCGGTCGCCACCAGCGCGCTGGCAGGCGCGGGCTGTCACATGGTGCTGTTCAGTACCGGGCGCGGTACGCCGTACGGCGGGTTTGTGCCGACGGTGAAAATCGCCACTAACAGCGAACTGGCGGCGAAGAAAAAGCACTGGATCGACTTTGACGCGGGCCAGCTGATCCACGGCAAAGCGATGCCGCAGCTGCTGAGCGAATTCGTGGACACGATTGTGGAATTTGCCAGCGGCAGGCAGACCTGCAACGAGAAGAACGACTTCCGCGAGCTGGCGATCTTTAAGAGTGGTGTGACGCTATAAGTCGGGTGCGGGCTGGTGCCCTCACCCCGGCCCTCTCCCACAGGGAGAGGGTGCAAACACTAAAAACGGCAACACATGTTGCCGTTTTGCATTTACCTTGTAGGCCCGGTAAGGCGTAGCCGCCACCGGGCTTTTCTTTTTAACTGCGCAGGGCGTTCTTCGCTAAACGCGCATCTTCCGCCTGACAGGCTGCGGCGGTAAACAGCACGTCGGTAGAGGAGTTCAGCGCGGTTTCGCAGGAATCCTGCAATACGCCGATAATGAAACCGACCGCGACAACCTGCATGGCAATCTCGTTCGGAATACCGAACATGTTACAGGCCAGCGGGATCAGCAGCAGAGAGCCGCCCGCCACGCCGGATGCGCCACAGGCACACAGTGATGCAACGACGCTCAGCAGCAGCGCGGTTGGCAGATCTACCGGAATACCCAGCGTATGCACCGCCGCCAGCGTCAGCACGGTGATGGTAATCGCCGCACCGGCCATGTTCACGGTTGCACCCAGGGGAATCGACACCGAATAGGTATCGCGGTCCAGGTTCAGCTTCTCCGCCAGCGCCATGTTCACCGGTATGTTCGCCGCTGAGCTGCGGGTGAAGAAGGCATACACGCCGCTCTCGCGCAGGCAGGTCAGCACCAGCGGATACGGGTTGCGGCGGATCTGCCAGAACACCAGCAGCGGGTTGATCACCAGCGCCACCAGCAGCATACAGCCGACCAGGACGACCAGCAGCTGCGCGTAGCCCCACAGTGCGTCGAAACCGGTGGTGGCCAGCGTCGAAGAAACCAGACCAAAGATACCGACTGGTGCAAAGCGAATCACCAGCTTCACCATGAAGGTCACTGCATTGGACAAATCGTTAACCAGGTTTTTCGTGGTCTCGTTGCCATGACGCAGCGCGAAGCCCAGACCAATCGCCCAGACCAGGATGCCAATGTAGTTTCCGTTCATCAGTGCGGTGATGGGGTTAGAGACCATGCTCATCAGCAGGCCGCGAAGGACTTCCACAATCCCGGACGGCGGGGTGATATCACCGGCCGCGCTGGTCAGGTGCAGCGTGGACGGGAACAGGAAGCTAAACACAACGGCCGTTAAGGCAGCAGAGAAGGTTCCCAGCAGATACAGGAACAGAATAGGGCGAATGTTGGTTTTTTGTCCGTGCTGATGGTTGGCAATCGACGCCATCACCAGCATCAGCACCAGTACCGGGGCGACGGCCTTCAGTGCGCCAACGAAAAGGGTGCCGAGCAGTCCCGTCGCTTCCGCCGCAGGTTTTGACACCATCGCCAGCAGAATACCCAGTACCAACCCGACCAGAATTTGTTTTACAAGACTGCCCTGCGCCAGGCGCGCAAGCAGGCCCTTAGATTGTGTGCTCATACGTTATTCCTGAGTGAAATTGCGTTCCATCCTGGATGTGCTCTAAGTCACATTTGTATCCGGATGTAAGTATTTGTTTGCCTGGTTGAGTATCAGGGAAAGCAGCGAAAGGCGGAAGCGTAAAATGCTGGATTTTACGTGTTGCGTCATGTTTTTTAACTATTGGTTAACGAAAGTGCCGGGTGGCGCTGCGCTTACCCGGCCTGCATTGCATTTCCCCCTCTCCCCGTGGGAGAGGGGTGGGGTGAGGGCATCAGCCCGCACCGAACGTTGCACTAAGCCTGCTGCTTCTTATCGTGCTGGCGGTTAACCCAGGTATTGATAATCAGCGTCACCAGCAGAATGCCAAACACCACGCCGAGCGAAATGGCGATCGGGATATGGTAGAAATCAACAATCAGCATCTTGATACCGATAAAGACCAGAATCACCGACAGACCGTACTTCAGCATTGAGAAGCGCTCTGCCGCGCCCGCCAGCAGGAAGTACATCGCACGCAGGCCGAGGATCGCGAACAGGTTCGAGGTCAGGACGATGAACGGGTCGGTAGTGACCGCGAAGATAGCCGGGATACTGTCCACCGCGAAAATCACGTCGCTCAGCTCGACCAGAATCAGCACCAGCAGCAGCGGGGTGGCGAACAGCAGGCCGTTCTTACGCACGAAGAAATGCTCGCTCTCGATCTTGTCCGTCATGCGCAGATGACCCCGGATCCACTTCACCAGCGGCTTATCACCGATACCGGTATCGTCTTCTTTCGCCAGCGCCATTTTGACCCCGGTGAACAGCAGGAACGCACCAAACACGTACAGCAGCCATTCGAACTGGGTAATCAGCCAGCTACCGGCGAAGATCATGATGGTACGCAGGATGATGGCGCCTAGCACGCCGTATACCAGCACGCGGCGTTGCAGGGCCGCAGGCACGGCGAAGTAACTGAACAGCATCAGCCAGACGAAGACGTTATCAACCGCCAGCGCTTTTTCAATCAGATAGCCGGTGAGGAAGGCGAGTGCCTGAGGATCGGCCACCGCGCGACCTTCGGTTGAGGCCAGATACCACCAGAAGGCGGCGCAGAAAAGAAGTGAGAGGGTAACCCATACCAGCGACCAGACGGCGGCCTGCTTAACGCTCATGCCGTGTTCGCCGCGACGACCCTGCAAAAAGAGGTCGATCGCCAGCATGATGAGCACGACAACCGCGAATCCGCCCCACAGCATTGGAGTGCCGACAGAATGCATACTATTTTCCTTACACATAAAAAAACAAAAACGGCTATGGTCAGAAGACGATAGCCGTTAGCTTTTTATGCATAGACCTCGCCTTCCGGCAAGGTCTCACTTACAACCACGAAGGTTGCCCGGCGACCGGATGCGGTTTTGCACGCATCGTAATGACGATCCACCGGCGAAGAAGTTACTCCCCTTTGCAGGTAACAAATTATGTCAGACCATCGATTTCGTCAATGGTCTGCACGATTTCATTACACAGCTTTACGCGACGGCTTCCACATTCACGCCGTCTGCGGGGAAGATTACGCCGGTCTGTCGGCGGATCTCCGTTTGCAGCTTCGCCGTGGTGCGGCTGATCGCCAGTCCCGGGTGGTTCACTTCGTTGTCTTCTACCAGACGGGCGAAGACCTCTGCCTCATAAAGCATAGTGTTAATATGCTGAGGCTGCGTCAGCTCCTGCGCTTTTCCGCCGCGCGGGACGATGCTGAGCTTCTGGCATTCGGAGATTTTTTCGATCACCAGCGAGCCGTCTTCGCCCTGAATTTCGCTTGGCAGCACGGAGTCGCTGACCTTCGAGTGCTGCAACGTCACGCTGAAATCACCGTAGTCCAGCACCACAACGCCGTGTGCATCCACGCCGCTCTCCAGCAGGCTGGCGGTGGCCGTCACGCCGTGTGGTTCCCCCCACAGCGCAACCGCAGAGGCCAGGCAGTAAAAACCGATATCCATAATCGAGCCATTCGAGAAGGCCGGGTTAAAGGTGTTCGGGTTTTCGCCGTCCAGATAGCGCTGGTAGCGCGAGGAATACTGGCAGTAGTTGATAAAGGCTTTACGCACTTTGCCAATTTTCGGCAGGGACTGCTGCAACAGCAGGAAGTTGGGCAGGCTGGCGGTTTTGAACGCTTCAAACAGCACCACCTGGTTTTCGCGGGCAAGCGCAATGGCGGCTTCCACTTCGTGGATATTCGACGCCAGCGGCTTCTCGCAGATCACATGCTTTTTATGGCTGAGGAACAGCTTCGTTTGCGGGAAGTGCAGAGCATTCGGGCTGGCGATATAGACCGCGTCAATGGCGTCGCTTTGCGCCATCTCATCGAATGAGGTGAACAGATGTTCAACCAGGTAGTCATTCGCAAAACTTTGCGCCTGCTCAAGGCTGCGGGAATAGACTGCGGTGAGCTTATATTTGCCGGTTTCGTGGGCGGCGTCGACGAACTGGCGCGTGATCCAGTTCGTACCGATGACTGCGAAACGTATCATAGACGTTTACGTACTCCGTAGCAGGGAACCTAAAGCCACTGTAGCACGTCCTCATGACATTTCGCGTGCGCTACTGCGCATTACTCTTTAACGATAAATGCGTCAGCCACAAACGGGTATCAAACTCCAGCTGGTGGTACTGCGGCTCCATATGGCAGCACAGGGAATAGAACGCTTTGTCGTGATCTTTCTCTTTCAGGTGCGCCAGCTCGTGCACCACGATCATCCGCAGAAAGGCTTCCGGCGCATTGCGAAAGACGGTCGCGACGCGGATCTCCGCCTTAGCCTTCAGCTTGCCGCCCTGCACGCGGGAGATGGCGGTATGCAGGCCGAGCGCGTTTTTCAGCACGTGGATCTTGTTGTCGTACATCACCTTGTTGATCGGCGGGGCGCTCTTCAGATACTGGCTTTTCAGATCCTGCGTATACTGCCAGAGGGCTTTGTCAGTCGCGAAATCATGCGTGCCCGGGTAGCGTTTTTCCAGCACCGCGCCGAGCTTTCCCGCGGCGATCAGGTCGCGAACCTGGGATAGTAATTGCTCCGGGTAGCCCTGGAGATAAGTCAGCTGGTTCATCAAAACCCCAAAATAGTGTGAAAACGGGTATACTCACGCACCCTTTTCAGGGATACGCCAAATTTTACCATTCAGGAGGGCCGATGAGCCACTTAGACAACGGTTTCCGTTCACTCAACCTTAAACGTTTCCCGGAAACGGACGACGTGAACCCGCTTCAGGCGTGGGAAGCGGCGGATGAATATCTGCTGCAGCAGTTGGATGAGACTGAAATCCGCGGCCCGGTTCTGATCCTGAATGACGCGTTTGGCGCGCTGGGCTGTGCGCTGGCGGAACATGCGCCTTACAGTATCGGCGATTCTTACTTAAGCGAGCTGGCGACGCGTGAAAACCTGCGCCACAACGATATCGACGAATCCAGCGTGAAGTTCCTCGACAGCACCGCGGGCTACCCGCAGGCGCCAGGGGTGGTGCTGATTAAAGTGCCCAAAACCATGGCGCTGCTGGAGCAGCAACTGCGCGCGCTGCGTAAAGTCGTGACGCCAGAAACGCGCATCATCGCGGGCGCCAAGGCGCGTGATATTCACACCTCGACGCTGGAACTGTTCGAGAAAGTGCTCGGCCCGACCACTACGACGCTGGCCTGGAAAAAAGCGCGCCTGATCAACTGTACCTTCAGCGCACCGGAACTGGCCGACGCGCCAGAGACCCTGAGCTGGAAGCTGGAAGGGACCGACTGGACCATCCACAACCACGCGAACGTCTTCTCCCGTACCGGTCTGGATATCGGCGCACGCTTCTTTATGGAACATCTGCCGGAAAACCTGGAAGGGGAGATTGTCGATCTCGGCTGCGGTAACGGCGTGATTGGCCTGACGCTGCTGGCGAAGAACCCGGAGGCCAGCGTGGTGTTCAGCGACGAATCGCCAATGGCGGTGGCTTCAAGCCGTCTGAACGTGGAAACCAATCTGCCGGAGGCGCTGGATCGCTGCGAGTTTATGATCAATAACGCGCTGTCCGGCGTAGAGCCTTTCCGCTTCAACGCGGTGTTTTGCAATCCTCCGTTCCACCAGAAGCACGCCCTGACGGATAACGTCGCGTGGGAGATGTTCCACCACGCGCGCCGCTGCCTGAAAATCAACGGCGAGCTGTACATCGTGGCGAACCGCCATCTGGACTACTTCCACAAGCTGAAGAAGATTTTCGGTAACTGCGTCACCATTGCGACAAACAACAAGTTTGTGGTGCTGAAGTCGGTGAAGCTGGGGCGTCGTCGGTAAGATCGCTTTGCCTGGCGGCGCTTCGCTTGCACAGGCCTACGGTTTCAAATGCCCGGTGGCGCTTCGCTTACCGGGCCTACAATGGCCTCGGACCCGTAGGCCCGGTAAGCGAAGCGCCACCGGGCGATGCCGTTAAATACTCAGCGCCAGTTTTGTCCCCTGCGCAATCGCCCGCCGCGCATCCAGTTCCATCGCCACGTCGCACCCGCCGATCAAATGCACCGTTTTACCCGCTTCGCGCAGCGGATCGGCCAGATCGCGCTTCGGCTCCTGCCCGGCGCACAAAATCACATGATCCACGTCCAGCAGCTGCGGCTCACCGCCGATCAGAACGTGTAGCCCGTCGTCGTCGATCTTCTGGTAGCTCACCCCCGGGATCATCTTTACCCCGCGTGAGAGCAGGGTGGCGCGGTGGATCCAGCCTGTGGTTTTCCCCAGCCCTTCACCCGGCTTGCTGGCTTTACGCTGGAGCATCACGATCTGACGCGGGCTTTTCGGCAGCTGCGGACCTTCCGGGCGTAAACCGCCGGACTGACTGAGACTGGTATCAATGCCCCATTCCACGCAGAACTCAGCGATGTTCTGGCTGGTGGCTTCGCCCGGCTGGCTTAAATACATCGCGGTATCAAAACCGATCCCGCCGCAGCCGATGATTGCCACCTTCTCGCCAACCGGCGCTTTGTCCCTTAATACATCCAGATAGCTCAATACCTTCGGATGATCGATACCCTCGATCGCAGGCGTGCGCGGGGCGATCCCACTCGCGAGGATCACTTCGTCGAAACCGATCAGATCCGCCGCGCTGACAACCTGATTGAGCCGCAGATCGACGCCCGTCACCTCGATCATCCGGCGGTAATAGCGCAGCGTTTCATAGAACTCCTCTTTGCCGGGGATCTGTCTGGCGATAGTAAACTGCCCGCCGATTTCCGCCAGCGCATCAAACAGCGTCACGCTGTGCCCACGCGAGGCGGCATTGACCGCAAACGCCAGGCCAGCGGGTCCTGCGCCCACCACGGCCAGACGCTTCTTGTTGGTCGCAGGAACGATCGGCATTTTGGTTTCATGGCAGGCGCGGGGATTCACCAGGCAGGAGGTGACCTTGCCGACGAAGATCTGATCCAGACACGCCTGGTTACAGCCGATACAGGTGTTGATCTCATCCGCACGGCCGCTTTGCGCTTTGGAGAGCAGTTCGGCATCCGCAAGGAACGGACGCGCCATCGACACCATATCGGCGTCGCCGCGGGAGATCACATCGTCCGCCACCTGCGGATCGTTAATGCGGTTAGTGGTCACCAGCGGAACGGAGACTTTGCCTTTCAGCTTGCGCGTAACCCAGCTGAACGCCGCACGCGGCACCGGCGTGGCGATGGTGGGGATGCGCGCTTCGTGCCAGCCAATCCCGGTGTTGATAATGGTGGCACCAGCGGCTTCAATCGCCTGCGCCAGCTGCACGGTTTCGTCGAAGGTGCCGCCGCCTTCCACCAGGTCGAGCATCGACAGGCGGAAGATGATAATAAAATCCGCACCCGCACGTTCACGCACCGCACGCACCACCTCCACGGCAAAACGCATGCGGCGGGCATAGTCACCACCCCATTCGTCGTCGCGCTGGTTGGTGCGTGCGGCAAGGAATTCGTTGATCAGGTAGCCTTCTGAGCCCATCACCTCCACGCCGTCGTAACCCGCTTCCCGCGCCAGCGCGGCGCAGCGAGCAAAGTCATCTATCAGCGCCAGGATCTCGTCATGGCTGAGGGCATGGGGAGTAAAGCGGTTAATCGGTGCCTGAATAGCCGAGGGGGCAACCAGGTTCGGCTGATAGCTGTAGCGCCCGGTATGCAGAATTTGCAGGGCGATTTTGCCGCCCTCGTTGTGAACCGCATCGGACACAATGCGGTGGTGCGGCAGTTGTGACGCATCATTCAACACCGCGCCGCCCTCCATCGTCACCCCGGAAGGGGCAGGGGCTACGCCGCCGGTGACAATCAGCGCCACCCCGTGGCGCGCGCGCTCGGCATAGAAGGCTGCCAGACGTTCAGCCCCGTCCGGACGCTCCTCCAGCCCGGTGTGCATTGAGCCCATTAACACGCGGTTTTTGAGGGTAGTGAACCCCAGATCGAGAGGGGCGAATAACGACGGGTAGCGGCTCATAGTCTCTTCCAGTGTAAAATTATTGTTATGTGGTCGGATGAGTTACTAATTTAGCCAGCGGCGGCAGAAAGGTAAAAGCGGGATCGAATGATTGTGATAGATCTCAAAGAACTTCACCCCTCACCCCGGCCCTCTCCCCAGAGGGGAGAGGGTGAAAGGCCGCACGGAGCAGTCCCCTCTCCCCTCTGGGGAGAGGGTTAGGGTGAGGGGCGTGTGTCGCGCATCAGGCCCGGCGCCTGCCACATCGACGTTGTCAGCCCGCTGTCCACCAGCCCGAGCTGGTCCGCGTATACCGCCTGCCATTTCTGCATCATGCCGTCGTACAGCTCCCGGTGCGCCGGGTTTGGCGTGAACTCGCGGCTCCACTTCACCAGCCGCTCGCCCGTCGAGGCCATATCCGCGAACAGCCCCGCGCCAGCTCCTGCGGCAATGGCGCAGCCGAGCGCCGTTGCCTCTTTGACTTCTGGCACGCGCACCGGCAGGCCGGTGACGTCGCTTAAAATCTGGCTCCACAGGGCGCCCTTTGCGCCGCCGCCGGCAAACACCAGGCTCTCAAACGTCACGCCGGAGAAGCGCGAAATCTGCGCCAGGTTGCAGGCCGAGACGATCGCCGCGTTCTCTTCCAGCGCGCGGAACAGCGTCGCTTTGTTGCACTTTTCCGGGTCAATGGAGAGGTTAATAAACGACGGCGCGGCGTGGTACCACTGTTTGAAATGCATCGCGTCGGAGAAGATCGGCATCACCCCGTGGGAGCCCGGCGGGACGCGGCTCGCCATCTCTTCGAGCAGGGAGTAGGGGTCCATTCCCATGCGTTCGGCAATCAGCTTCTCTTCGGCGCAGAAGGCGTCGCGGAACCAGCGCATGGTCAGCCCGGTAAAGAAGCTGATCGACTCTGCCTGCGCCATGCCGGGGATAACGTGCGGGTTTACGCGGATGTTCATCTCAGGGTCGGTGCGCACCTGCGGCAGGTTCACCACCTGTTGCCAGAAGGTGCCGCCCAGCACCGCCGTTTGTCCGGCGCGCACCACGCCCAGCCCCAGACAGCCCAGCTGCACGTCGCCGCCGCCCATCACCACCGGGGTGCCCTCGCGCAGGCCGCTCTGTTGTGCGGCTGCTTTGGTGATGGCCCCCAGCACGGTGCCGGTCTCTTTTACCGGGGAGAGGATATCGGCGCGCAGCCCGGCCATGTCGAGCAGCGCCGGACGCCAGTCGCGGGAGAAGAGATCCAGCATGCCCGTCGTGCCCGCATTGGACGGGTCCACCGCCAGCTCGCCGGAGAGCTTCGCCGCCAGCCAGTCGCTGATCATGGTGATGGTGGCGGCTTTACGATAAATATCCGGACGATGGTGCGCCAGCCACAGCAGGCGCGGCATGGCGCTGAGGGCAAGCGTCTGGCCGGAAACGTCATACACTTCGGATTCAAACCGGTAATCGTGGATCTCTTTGAGTTCGGCCACCTCGCGGCTGGCGCGGGCGTCGACGTTGGCGCAGGCCCAGATAGCCTCGCCGTTGCGGTCGTACAGCACAATCCCTTCGCGCATCGAACAGCAGGCGACGGACTGAATATCCGCCGCGCTCAGGCGCGCGCGCTCCAGCGCCTGATGAATACACCGGCAGGCCAGCTGCCAGTTGGTGTCGAGGTCGAACTCCATCGAGCCCGGCACGTTCTCGACGCTAAGGTGTTTCCACTCGGCCTGGCCAACGGCAATCTGGTTGCCCTGCAAATCGAAAACAACTGCGCGAACGCTGCCTGTCCCTGCATCTAACGCTAAAAGGTAACTCATGAGCATGCCTCATTGTTAGCGCAGGGAGGGCTCTTAAATGGCCAGAGCCAGCACCGCGCGGGCTGTCGTCTCTTCCGTCACCAGGCCATTAATACGGCGGCCCTTCAGTGCGGCATAAATCGCATCGGCTTTCTCTTCCCCCCCGGCCACGCCTACGATGGTGGGCAGCTGTGCCAGTTCATCGAGCGTGACGCCCAGTAGTTCTTTGTGGATCTCCAGCTCCTCGACGCATTCCCCTTCGGCATTGAGGAAATAGCCAAGGATATCGCCGACCGCGCCCTTGCGGGCGTACATCAACTGTTCACCTTCGCTGATATAGCCGGAGCGCAGTATCGTCGCGTCACGGCGCTGGTTCACCGAGCCAATGCCGACCACCGCCACGTCAGCGGCGGTGGCGGCGAGGATCACGTCCCGCACGCTGGTTTCGCGCTTTAAGATCCCGGCGACTTCAGCGGATGACACGCGAAGCGGGGCAGGGATCATGCTGACGCTACAGGCCGCATCCAGCTGGCCGATACCGGTCATATACGGCCCCACGCCGCCGGAGAGCGTCACCAGGCGGATCTGCTGTGAGCTAATAAAGCCGCTCAGGTGTTGCAGGCTGCTCATGGTGGTTTCACCGAAGCCCACCGCTAACAGCTGGCCGGGCTCCAGCACGCCCATCAGCGACTGGGCCGCGCCAATGCCTAACCGCACGTTCATCGGCGGT
The DNA here is from genome assembly GCF_049236925.1 of Enterobacter cloacae complex sp. SYL003. Classification (NCBI taxonomy): domain Bacteria; kingdom Pseudomonadati; phylum Pseudomonadota; class Gammaproteobacteria; order Enterobacterales; family Enterobacteriaceae; genus Enterobacter; species Enterobacter cloacae complex sp. SYL003. The sequence goes on from NZ_JBMKJK010000008.1 coordinate 188,016, forward strand.
GTATTCAGGGCGGGCATCACGCGCACCAGTTTCAGGCCAAATCGTTGTTGCAACTCGGTTTCCAGCGCCAGGCAGCCCTCGTAGCGGGAGTTTATCTGCACGCGGATCACCCCGGACTGACGGCCTTTCTCCAGCAGGCGGGAGATCTTCAGGCGCGGCAGCCCGAGCCGCTCGCCGATGTCGTTCTGGGTCAGCCCGTCGTGGTAGTAGCACCAGGCCACGCGCGCCACCAGCTCCTCTTCCGCCAGTGCCAGCCCGGCAAACCGTCCTTCTTCCGCAGTGCGTTTATCGCTCATAGTTGAACTCTTATAAAAATTTAGATCATATGTTCGTGATGGTGCGGCGTGAAAATGTGAGCCACGCGACAAAACGGATCTTTTCGATCCTTTCCGGTTTATCCGAATCTCAATCGATAAAACTGTGATCCCTGCACGGTTGTAAATATAGTTCACCGTCTACGCTTTTGAACATTATTAAATCTAAAAATCATTTGTTCAATAGCGGAGCGATGATGACACCACTTCTCGAGGCACGTGACATCTGCAAACAGTTCTCTGGCGTGCCTGTGTTAAAAGGCATTGATTTCACGCTGCTTGCTGGGCAGGTGCATGCGCTGATGGGCGGTAACGGCGCGGGAAAATCGACGTTGATGAAAATCATCGCCGGGGTTGAAACGCCGGATCGCGGTGAGCTTTCGGTTGCGGGCGAGTCTTTTGCACGGCTTACCCCGTCGCAGGCGCACCGGTTAGGCATTTATCTGGTGCCACAGGAGCCGCTGCTTTTCCCCAACCTGACGGTGCGGGAAAACATCCTGTTTCGTCTGCCGCGCGAACGAGATCGGGAAAAGCGGCTGGCGGAGAAACTCCAGCAGTTGCAATGTCAGCTTAATCTCGATGCCGCTGCCAGCACTCTGGAAGTCGCGGATCAGCAGATGGTGGAGATCCTGCGCGGGCTGATGCGCAATGCCAGAATTCTGATCCTCGACGAACCCACGGCATCGCTCACGCCGGGCGAAACCGAACGCCTGTTTCGCCAGATCCGCGCGCTGCAGGATCTCGGCGTTGGCATTGTTTTTATCTCGCACAAGCTGCCGGAAATTCGCATGCTTTCGAGCCACGTCTCGGTGATGCGCGACGGCGCGGTGGTGCTGAGCGGCGAAACCGCGCAGTTTGACGATAACGCCCTGATCGCCGCCATGACGCCGGTCAGCCGGGAAAAGTCGCTAAGCGATACGCAAAAGCTGTGGCTGGCGCTGCCGGGCAACCGCCGAACCCAGGCGCAGGATTTCCCGGTGCTGCGGGTGGAGGATCTCACCGGGGAAGGGTTTATCGATCTCAGCCTTGAGATTTATGCCGGGGAGATTGTCGGTCTGGCCGGGCTGGTGGGGTCCGGGCGTACCGAGTTTGCCGAAACGCTTTACGGCCTGCGTCCGGTACGCGGCGGGCGGGTGTGGCTGGAGAACCAGGAGATCACCGCCGATCCGGTCAGTTCCCGTCTGAAAAAAGGGCTGGTTTATCTGCCGGAAGACAGGCAGGTGTCCGGCCTGTTTCTCGACGCGCCTGTCCGCTGGAACACGGTGGCGCTGAACGAGCCGTCGCTCTGGCAGCAGCGAAAGCGGGAGTCTGCGGTAGTGGAGCGTTACCACCGGGCGCTGGGGATCAAGCTCAACCATGCGGATCAAACCGTGCGCACGCTCTCCGGTGGTAATCAGCAGAAGGTGCTGCTGGCGCGCTGTCTTGAGGCCAATCCGCTGCTGCTGATCGTCGATGAACCGACGCGCGGCGTGGACGTATCGGCGCGCGCCGATATCTACCAGCTGCTGAAAAGCGTGGCGGCGCAGAACGTGGCAGTGCTGATGATCTCAAGCGATCTCGATGAGTTTCCCGGCCTCGCGGATCGGGTGCTGGTAATGCATCAGGGCGTGATCAGCGGCGAGCTGCCGCGCCACGCCGTCAGTCTCGACCGGATGATGGCGCTGGCGTTTGGAGGGCAATCATGAAGATCTTACTGAAAAACCGCGAGCTGAGCGCGTTTCTCGCCATTCTGGCCCTGTTCGCCGTGCTGGTGGCGCTGAACCCGTCCTACCTGAGCTTACAGACCCTGGGGATGATCTTCGCCAGTTCGCAGATCCTGATTTTGCTGGCCATCGGCGCGGCGCTGGTGATGCTGACCCGCAATATCGACGTCTCCGTCGGCTCCACCGTCGGGCTGTCCGCCATTGCCGTCGGCGTGGCGCTCAACAGCGGCTACAGTCTGCCCGTTTCCATTCTCTTCGCGCTGTCGATTGGCGCGCTGGCGGGGGCGTTCAACGGTTTTCTGGTGGTGGGGCTGCGCATTCCAGCGATTGTCGCCACCCTCGGCACGCTGGGGCTGTACCGCGGAGCGATGCTGCTCTGGACCGGCGGGAAGTGGATTGAAGGGCTGCCGCCGGGGCTGAAATCCCTCTCTGAGCCTGCCGCCGTCGGCATTTCTCCGCTCGGCATTGTGGTGTTGATAATCGTGGTTACAGGCGCGTGGACATTGTCGCGCACCGCCTTTGGCCGTGATTTCTACGCCGTGGGGGATAACCTCGCCGCCGCGCGTCAGCTGGGCGTGGCGGTGAACCGCACCCGCATGATCGCCTTTACCCTCAACGGCATACTCGCGGCCTGCGCCGGGATCGTCTTTGCCGCGCAGATTGGCTTTGTGCCCAACCAGACCGGCAGCGGGCTGGAGATGAAGGCCATCGCCGCCTGCGTGCTCGGCGGCATCTCGCTGCTGGGCGGCACCGGCACGCTGATCGGCGCCTTCCTCGGCGCGTTCTTCCTCACCCAAATAGACACCGTGCTGGTGCTGTTCAGGCTGCCGGCCTGGTGGAATGACTTTATCGCCGGGCTGGTGCTGCTGGGCGTGCTGGTGCTCGACGGGCGGCTGCGTCAGGCGCTCTCACGGCATCAGCGGGCGCTGAAATACAGCCGTTTCCAGCCGGGTAACAGAGGGGGAAAGCACGTCACCCCGCTTCCCAAACGCAACAAAGAGGTGGCGTAAATGAGGCTTAACTGGGAAAGCGCGCTGCTGATTTTACTGGTGCTGGAGATCCTGCTCTTCGGCGCCATCAACCCGCGCATGCTCGACATCAATATGCTGCTGTTCAGCACCAGCGACTTTATCTGCATTGGTATCGTGGCGCTACCGCTCACGCTGGTGATTATCAGCGGCGGGATCGACATCTCCCTCGGCTCAACCATCGGCCTGTGCGCTATCGCGCTGGGGGTGATGATGCAGGCAGGGTGGCCGATGGCGGTCGCCATCCCGCTGACGCTGCTGCTCGGCCTGCTGTGCGGACTGTTGAATGCGGCGCTGATCCACTACACCGGCATCAGCCCTTTAGTGATCACCCTCGGCACGCTTTACCTCTACGGCGGCGGGGCGCTGCTGCTCTCCGGCATAGCGGGTGCGACGGGCTACGAGGGGATCGGCGGCTTCCCGGACAGCTTCACGGCGTTCGCTAACCTGACGGTGTTGGGCCTGCCGATCCCGCTGGTGCTGTTCGCGGTGATTACCGCTTTCTTCTGGCTGATTACCCATCGCGGGCGCTTTGGTCGGCATCTGTTTTTAATTGGCCAGAATCCGCGCGCGGCGCGCTATGCGGCGCTGTCGGTGAACGGTATGCCGTATGCGCTGTACGGCCTGGTGGGCGTGGCCTCGGCGATTGCCGCGCTGGTGATGGTCTCCTATTTCGGCTCCGCGCGTTCGGATCTGGGGCGCGATTTACTGATGCCTGCGCTCACCGCCGCCGTGCTCGGCGGAGCGAATATCTACGGCGGCTCAGGTTCGGTTGTCGGTACGGCGCTGGCTGCGCTGCTGGTGGGGTACCTGCAACAGGGTTTACAGATGGTTGGTATCCCCAACCAGGTGTCGAGCGCGCTGTCAGGGGCGCTGCTGGTTGTGGTGGTGATGGGGCGTTCGCTGAGTCTGCACCGTGAATGGGTGCGTTCTCTCTTCAGAAAACTATCCGGAGCGTAAGATGAAAACAAAACTGCTCGTACTGGCAATGGCCCTCAGCTTCGCTTCGGCGCAGGCGGCGGACCGCATTGCCTTTATCCCAAAACTGGTGGGTGTGGGATTCTTCACCAGCGGCGGCAACGGCGCGAAAGAGGCGGGGAAAGAACTTGGCGTGGACGTGACTTACGACGGCCCGACCGAGCCGAGCGTCTCCGGCCAGGTGCAGTTGATCAATAACTTCGTCAACCAGGGCTATAACGCCATCATCGTCTCTGCCGTGTCGCCGGACGGTCTCTGCCCGGCGCTGAAGCGCGCGATGCAGCGCGGCGTGAAGGTCCTGACCTGGGATTCCGACACCAAACCGGAGTGCCGCAGCATTTACATCAACCAGGGCACGCCGGAACAGCTGGGCGGCCTGCTGGTGGAGATGGCAGGCAAGCAGGTCACCAAACCGAACGCGAAAGTGGCGTTCTTCTACTCCAGCCCCACCGTCACCGACCAGAACCAGTGGGTGAAAGAGGCGAAGGCCAAAATCGAGAAAGACCATCCCCAGTGGCAGGTCGTCACCACGCAGTTTGGCTATAACGACGCCACTAAATCCCTGCAAACCGCCGAGGGGATCTTAAAAGCCTATCCGGATCTGGATGCGATCATCGCCCCGGACGCCAACGCCCTGCCGGCGGCGGCACAGGCGGCGGAAAACCTGAAGCGGGAAGGGGTGGCGATTGTCGGCTTCAGCACGCCAAACGTGATGCGTCCATACGTTGAGCGCGGCACGGTGAAAGCCTTCGGCCTGTGGGACGTGGTGCAGCAGGGCAAAATTGCGGTCAATGTCGCCGATCGTTTGCTGAAAAAGGGCGATCTTAACCCTGGCGACAGCGTGGAGGTGAAAGATATCGGGACGCTGAAGGTCGAGCCGAACAGCGTGCAGGGCTACCAGTATGAGGCGAAGGGCAACGGCATCGTGCTGCTGCCGGAGCGGGTGGTGTTCACCAAAGAGAACATCAACAAATACGGTTTCTGACGGGGGAGCAAATGGCTGATTTAGACGACATCAAAGACGGCAAGGATTTTGGCATCGGTACGCCGCAGCAGAATGTGCCGTACACCCTGAAGGGCTGCGGTTCGCTCGACTGGGGCATGCAGTCGAGGCTTTCGCGCATTTTCAACCCGCAGAGCAACCGCACGGTGATGCTGGCCTTTGACCACGGTTACTTTCAGGGACCGACCACCGGCCTTGAGCGTATCGATCTCTCCATCGCGCCGCTGTTTGGCGAAACCGACGTGCTGATGTGTACCCGCGGCATCCTCAGGAGCCAGGTACCTGCCGCGACGAACAAACCGGTGGTGCTGCGCGCCTCCGGCGGTAACTCGATTCTGGGCGAGCTGTCTAACGAGTGCGTGGCGGTGGCGATGGAAGACGCGCTGCGCCTGAACGTCTGCGCGGTGGCGGCGCAGGTCTATATCGGAAGCCCGTTTGAACATCAGTCGATCAACAACATCATCAAGCTGGTGGATGCGGGGGCGCGTTACGGCATGCCGACGCTGGCGGTGACGGGCGTGGGTAAAGAGATGGCGCGCGACGCGCGCTATTTCTCGCTCGCCAGCCGCATCGCTGCCGAAATGGGGGCCCAGTTCGTCAAAACCTACTACGTGGACGAGGGCTTTGAAAAAGTGACCGCCAGCTGTCCGGTGCCGATTGTTATCGCGGGCGGCAAAAAGCTGCCGGAGCATGAGGCGCTTGAGATGTGCTGGCGGGCGATTGACCAGGGCGCGTCCGGCGTGGATATGGGGCGCAACATCTTCCAGTCCAGCGCGCCGCTCGCCATGCTGAAGGCGGTGAAGAAAGTGGTTCACGAGAACATGAGCGCCCGTGAGGCGTTCCAGTTCTGGCAGGAAGAGAAACAGGGAGAAGCAAAATGAACGTGACGCTGGTGGAAATCAACATCAAACCCGAGCGGGTGGATGAGTTTCTGGAGGTATTTCGCGCCAACCACGAGGGGGCGATCCAGGAGCCGGGAAACCTGCGCTTTGACGTCTTGCAGGACCCGAGGGTGAAAACCCGGTTCTTTATCTATGAGGCCTATAAAGACGAAGAGGCGGTGTTGGCGCATAAGCAAACGCCACACTATCTGGCGTGCGTGGACAAGCTTGAAGAGTTGATGTCAGAGCCGCGCAAAAAACGCTGCTTTGTGGGGTTGTTGCCGGAGTAGCGTTTTGCCCGGTGGCGCTAACGCTTACCGGGCCTACGGGGGCGAGAGGGGGCGGTGTTTGCCCGGTGGCGCTGCACTTACCGGGCCTACGGGGGCGAGAGGAGGCGGTGTTTGCCCGGTGGCGCTAACGCTTACCGGGCCGACATCTGCAGTATGTTGTAGGCCGGGTAAGCGTAGCGCCACCCGGCGTTTTTTACGCCTCTTCCACGCTCACCCGCAGCGCCGCCAGCGCTTTGCGCGCCGCCTTCAGCACCTGCTCACACTGCTCAATGGTGAGCGTCAACGGTGGCTCAATGCGGATGGTTTTCGAGTTGTTGAGCGTTCCCGCCACCAGTACCCGCTGGCGGAACATCTCGCTTGCGAAGCTATAACCGGTTTCGTTATCAACGAACTCAATCGCCATCAGCATCCCTTTCCCGCGCGCATCCTGTACCAAATCCGGGTATTCCCGGCCCAGCTGACGGAAGCCGTCCAGCAGCATGTCGCCTTTCTGCTCCGCCTGCGCAGGCAGGTTTTGCTCCAGCAGCACGTTGATGGTGGCCAGCGCTGCCGCACAGGCCAGCGGGTTACCGCCAAAGGTGGTGGTATGTAAGAACGGGTTGTCGAATAGCACCGAGAAGACCTCCTCAGTGGCGACCGTTGCGCCAATCGGCATCACGCCGCCGCCGAGCGCTTTCGCCAGGCATAAAATGTCTGGCTGAACGTTCTCATGCTCGCAGGCGAACATCCTGCCGGTGCGCCCCATCCCGGTCTGCACTTCGTCGAAGATCAGCAGCGCGCCAAACTCATCGCACAGTTGACGCACGGCGGGCAGATAGCCCTGCGGCGGGAGGATCACGCCTCCTTCGCCCTGAATCGGCTCCAGGATCACCGCCGCCACGTCGTCGCCGGTTTTACGGCATTCACTCAGCATGGTGCGCATGGCGTTGATGTCGCCGAACGGTACGTGGCGGAAGCCCGGCAGCAGCGGCATAAACGGTTTGCGGAAGGTGGATTTGGCGGTCGCCGACAGTGCGCCCAGGGATTTCCCGTGGAACGCGCCGCTGGTGGCGATAAAGGTGAATTTCCCGTGCGGCGACTGGTACGCTTTGGCGAGTTTAATCGCCGCTTCGACCGATTCGGTGCCGCTGTTGCTGAAGAAGCTGTATTTCAGCTTACCGGGCGTTAAGGCTGCCAGCGTTTTCGCGAGCATGGCGCGAAGCGGATCGAGCAGTTCCTGGCTATGGAGAGGTTGTTTCGCAAGTTGATTCTGTACGGCGGAAACCACAACTGGATTACGGTGCCCCACGTTGAAAATACCAAAACCACCCAGGCAATCGATAAACTCCTGTCCCTGGGTGTCGACAAGCGTATTCAGACTCCCCGCTTGCCACTCTACGGCTCCGTAATCCCCGCCGGCGGTAACAGATTTGCGATACTCCAGAAAACCAGGATTCACATGCTCTTTAAAGTAATCAATGACCTCACGGTTAAGTTGTTTCATCTCCTCATGATCAAGCGTTCGCTTTTCAATGAGATTCAGTGCGTGCGCGGTACAGGCAAGAGCCGAGGCGCTGGAAGGTAACCTGTTCAAAATATGCTCCCGGGGATCGCGTATCACATGATACTGAGTTAAGTATTGCAGGGATTACGCCACCTCAGATGCCTTAACAAAAATCGGGATAAACGCCAGGTTAAATCAAAGTTGCACAATATTTAATCATGCCATCGCGCGCCGCACGGGATAAGGGATAACGAGCCGGGGATTGGGTTTCGTCAATTGCACTGCTCCAGGGCAGGAAATGCGCCTTAAGTGTGCGCCGGAGGATCATGCTTTGTAGGTAGTTTCGTGTCGAAAGTATTTTAAATCAATTAATTAGAAAAGCGTACGAAAAGTGCGGTTTAACCGAGATTTGCGATCTCAATCATATTTAACAACTAAAGATAAATTTTTTATCGCCGAAAAAACATAAGCCACAAAATTAACATTCAAATAACCTGCAAGGGATGCTCACTATGTCCTCTCCTGACTATGTCACCCAGAATGAATATCCGCTGGACGATGACACCACGCTTATGTCGACCACCGACCTCCACAGCTACATGACCCACACTAACGACACCTTTGTGCAAGTGAGTGGCTTTACGCTTCAGGAGTTGCTCGGGCAGCCGCACAACATTGTGCGCCACCCCGATATGCCGAAAGCGGCTTTTGCCGACATGTGGTACACGCTGCAAAAGGGCGAGCCCTGGAGCGGGATTGTCAAAAACCGACGTAAAAATGGCGATCACTATTGGGTACGCGCCAATGCGGTACCAATGGTGCGTAACGGTCAGATGACGGGCTATATGTCCATTCGTACCCGCGCCACCGAGGACGAGGTCGCCGCGGTGGAGCCGCTTTATAAGGCGCTCAATGAAGGACGTAGCAAAAAACGCATTCATAAAGGGCTGGTGGTGCGCAAAGGCTGGCTCGGCAAATTACCGGCGATGCCGCTGCGCTGGCGAGTGCGTAGCGTAATGGCGGTACTTTTTGCGGTGATGGCCGCAACGCTGGTTGCCAGTGCCGCAGGCTGGGCTTCGCTGGTGGCGGCAGCCGTGGTGATGCTGCTTGGCACCCTGGTGTTTGAGCAACAGATTGTCCGCCCGGTGGAAAACGTCGCACGGCAGGCGCTCAGGGTCGCTACCGGCGAGCGTAACAGCGTGCAGCATCTTAACCGCAGCGATGAACTGGGGCTGACGCTGCGGGCCGTCGGACAACTGGGGCTGATGTGCCGCTGGCTGATCAACGACGTCTCCAGCCAGGTGGTGAGCGTGCGCGACGGCAGCGACAGGCTGGCGCAGGGCAATGAAGATCTCAACGACCGCACGCGCCAGACCGTGGCTAACGTGCAGCAGACTGTGGCAACAATGAACCAGATGGCGGCGTCGGTGCAGAGTAACTCTGAGACCGCAGCCGAAGTCGACAAGCTGTCGATGGCTGCCAGCAGCGCGGCCACGCAGGGCGGCACCGTGATGCAGACCGTGGTGAAAACCATGGATGACATTGCCGACAGTACCCAGCGCATTGGCTCTATTACCTCGCTTATCAATGACATCGCCTTCCAGACCAATATTCTGGCGCTGAACGCCGCGGTTGAGGCGGCACGCGCGGGCGAACAGGGGAAAGGCTTTGCGGTGGTGGCGGGCGAAGTGCGTCATCTTGCCAGCCGCAGCGCGAACGCGGCTAACGATATTCGCAAGCTGATCGACGCCAGCGCCAGCAAAGTGCAGTCGGGCGCCGATCAGGTCCACGCCGCGGGACGTACCATGGATGATATTGTCGAGCAGGTGAAAAACGTCACGCAGCTTATCGCGCAGATCAGCCACTCCACCTCCGAGCAGGCGACAGGCCTGACAGAGCTGACCCGTGCCGTGGCAGAACTGGACAGCATTACGCAGAAAAATGCTGACCTGGTCGAAGAGAGCGCGCAGATTTCCGCGATGGTTAAGCACCGGGCCGGACGTCTTGAAGATGCGGTTACCGTGCTGCATTAAGAAATGCATGCTTCGATAAAGCCGTTTATTCCTCCGGGGTAAACGGCTTTTTTGTTTTTCAGAATAAGTTATGTTGTTAATGAAATATTAAGTAACTAAAAAAAGAACCCGATTTTTAATTGCTACGCCCCGGATTTCTTGAAAGTGATAAATAAAAAAACGATCAAAGTCATAAAGTTAGCGAGTTTCCTACCGATAACAGCGATCGTCTGAGAAATAATCACATCGATGGGGTAAATATGTTCATACATGACGTAAAGATCGGCACGAAATTATTTCTGGCGTTTGGATTATTTATTGTCCTGATGGTCGTCAGCGCAAGCTTGTCTCTGATGAGCCTGAATCGGGCAAACAATGGAATGCAAACCATTCTTACCAGCGACTATCCAACTACGGTAAAAGCGAACCAGTTAATCGACAACTTCCAGGAATTTATCAGCACGCAGCAGCTCATGCTGCTGGACGAACAGGGAACGTACACGACGCAATCAGAACAGCGTCTGAAGGCGATAAGCGAGCGCATCACCGCAATCCTGAGCGAGCTGGACAACGCTCTCAAGGATAAAAAATCCCAACAGGTGCTGGCGGACATCCACGGCGTACGCCAGCAATATCTTGACTCGCGCTACCGCATTTTGCAGGCCATGCAGAATAACGACCGTGCGGGCGCGATAAACGAGATGATGACCAACACCCTGGACCTGCAACAGTCTTATAAAGCGAAAGTGCAGGCGCTGATTGCGATCCAGGATCATGAAATGCAGAGTGCGGGCGAGCAGGTGGAAGGCGATTTCCGCACTAATCGTCTGCTGCTGATCCTGATTACGCTTTTCAGCGTCGCGGCAGCCAGCCTGACTGGCTGGTTCATTGTGCGATCCATTACCCGCCCGCTGAACGACGCGGTGAATTTTGCGGAGGCCATCGCCGATGGCGATCTCACCGGCAGCATTACCTCGCACGGTAAAGATGAAACCGGACTGCTCCTCACCGCATTGATGGAGATGAAAACGCGCCTGCTGGAGATTGTGCAGCAGGTGCAAACCGGATCGGAAAACATCTCCAGCGCCGCCGCACAGATTGTCGCGGGCAACCAGGATCTGGCTGCCCGCACGGAGGAGCAGGCCAGTTCCGTTGAACAGACGGCCGCGTCGATGGAGCAGATTACCGCCACGGTGAAGAACACCGCGTCCCACACCGGAGAAGCGACGAACCTGTCTGCCGATGCGGCTGCCGTGGTCAAAAACAACGGCGAGATGATGAAGCAGGTCACCAGCAAAATGCGCCTGATTAACGAAACATCGAACAGGATGTCCGACATCATCGACCTGATCGACGCCATTGCCTTCCAGACCAACATTCTGGCGCTGAACGCGGCGGTCGAAGCGGCGCGCGCAGGTGAGCATGGTCGCGGCTTTGCGGTGGTGGCGGGTGAGGTACGCCAGCTCGCGCAGAAAAGTGCAACATCTGCGAGTGAGATCCGCCAGCTGATTGAAAGCTCCACAAGCCAGACGCAGGACGGCATGAACCTTGTGGAGAAAGCCAGCGGGCTTATCAACGGCATGGTCGGCAACGTGGAAGAGATGGACGTCATCCTGCGTGAAATTCGCCAGGCCAGCCATGAACAGACGGAAGGTATCTCGCAGATCAACAGCGCGATTGGCCTGATAGACGCCACCACCCAGCAGAACTCCGCGCTGGTGGAGGAGTCCGTTGCGGCGGCGGCATCCCTTAACGAACAGGCGATACATCTGAAAGAGCTGGTCCGCGTGTTCCGCGTGAGCGACGGCGTGCTGGCTTAATCCAGCTGGGAGATCTCCAGTGCCGCGCGGTCAATCACGCCGATAATCTGTTTTAACTGCGCGTCGCTGAGCTCTCCCTGATTAACCTTCAGATCCAGAACCGCTTTGAAGTTATCCAGCGCCCGCTTCATCTGTGGGTTTTTGCGCAGCTGGAACCCGACGGAGCGCGCCTTGATACGCGTCTGGATCTGCTCCAGCTGTTCCCGATTGTCATCCAGCCATTGCTGCCCGGCGGCGTTAATTGCAATCCGCTTACGGCCGTTCTCTTCTTCGGTAATGGTGATCAGCGCCTGATCCTGCAAGTAATCCAGCGTCGGGTAGATCACGCCAGGGCTTGGCGTGTAATGTCCCTGCGTCAGGTTCTCGATCTCTTTAATCAGCTCATAACCATGGCTCGCGTTACGGGTCAGGATATCCAGGATCACCAGCCGCAAATCACCATGACCAAAAAATCGTGGCCGGCGTCCGCCGCCGTCGTGTTCGTGTCGCATGTTTCTTCCTTAATTTGATATATCTAAACTATATCTAAGATATATTCAGATGCAATCTAAAAGATCTTGATTTCTGAGTTAATAGCAATCATTATCATTAAAAATTCATTCCGATATATCGTATTCACCTGAGAAGGGCATCAACATGGCATCTACCCGTTACCCTCAACGTGTCCGCAATGACCTGCGTTTTCGTGAGCTGAACGTGATGCGCACTGAGCGAGTCAGCGCAGGATTTCAGCGCATTGTACTAGGCGGCGAGGCGCTGGAGGGCTTTAGCTCTCGCGGCTTTGACGACCATACCAAAGTCTTTTTCCCGGCACCGGGCACCCCTTTCGTGCCGCCTGTGGTGACCGATGAAGGCATCGACTGGGGCGACGGGGTGCGTCCGCAGGCGCGTGACTACACCCCGCTGTACGATGACGAAAAACACGAGCTGGCGCTCGATTTTTTCGTGCATGATGGCGGCATTGCCAGCAACTGGGCGGTAGAGGCGAAGGTGGGCGACAAGCTGACCATCGGCGGTCCGCGTGGTTCGCTGGTGGTGCCGGAAGATTACGCCTGGCAGCTGTACGTGTGCGACGAGTCGGGTATGCCCGCGCTGCGCCGCCGTTTAGAAAGCATCGCAAAACTGCCTGTTCCCCCGGCGATCCACGCCATCGTCACCGTGGGCGATGCGGCGTACCAGGACTATCTGGCGCACCTGAGCGGGTTCAACATCACCTGGGTTATCGGCCACAACGAGCAGGCGGTAGCCGACCATCTTGCAGCGCTGGCCGTGCCGGAAGAGGATTACTTTATCTGGCTGACCGGAGAGGGGAAGGTGGTGAAACGCCTGAGCCGTCAGTTTGAAACCGACGCAATTGACCCACAGCTGGTACGTGCCAGTGCGTACTGGCACGCCAAATAATCAGGCTGCGGGATCCAGCTGCGCTTCGCTCACCTGATGTTCGAGCGAGGCGCATACCTCTCTCAGCGCTTTCTCCTGCTGGGCAAAGTAGGCTTCCATATTGCTGAGCGACGAGACGAGCAGCCAGGACTCTTCCTTCTCCAGCTCTGCCAGCTCGTTCACCAGGGTGTCGATTTGCTCACGCACCTGCGCCATTTTTTTGCGAATACGTTCCAGGTCGTTCAGCCTGTCGCTCGCCATCATCGGTTCAAACCCTTGTTGCAGACGGGCGACCAGCGAGCGAATGGCCTTCACGTCGCCGCGCTGTTTGGCCTGGTTGAGTTGCACCATCATCCTGTTGGCTTCCTCTTTTAAATCATCGGCAACCAGATCCGGGTGGCATAGCTTGCTCGCCTGACGCCAGAGCCGCTTCAGCTCGTTCCGATCCTCTTCAGAGAGATCCTTGCCTTTACGCAGGCGCACCTCGGCATCATGATGCTGTTCGCGATACTTTTTGTACTCTTCGTTGGCCTCATCGCGCGCCTGACGTGCTGGCTCTTCTTCACGCGTTAAACCGGTCTCCAGCTCCATCGCTTCGGCCAGCAGGTTGGCAATAAGATTACTTTGCTGCTGAAGATGCTTGCGCGCCTCTGCCGCCTGAACGGAATCCGCAGGCAGATCTCGCCAGCGCCTGGTGAGCGTTGTCAGATCCTCTACGGCCTGCGCCATATAGCCCTGGCAGCGGCGGTAATCCTCTTCCCGACGACGCGTCTCCGCCTGCTGACGACGCAGGTTAAGCTCCGCCAGCGTTTTACGCAGGGCGAGGATCTGCTGCATCAACGGCCCGAGGCGGGAGAAATAGAGATCGTTGAATTCATCAAGCTGCTGTACCCGGGCGTTACGGCGATCAATCAGATCGCGCAAGCGCTCTTCCAGAGCTTTCAGCTCCAGCTTGCTGGCCGCCAGCTGCGGGTCACGCCACGGGGTAACGGCGCGCTGGCTTTGCAGCCAGGCGGTGATAGCGCGAAGGGCTGCGGTGTAATTTTTCTGCTCAAGCGCCGCGACGATGGACAGGAGATTATCGTCAAAGGCTTCCTCTTTGAGACGTTTCAACTGGCTCCGGATGATGTCGTCATCTTCCAGCTCAATGGCATTTTTAATGATTTCTAGCCGTTTGATCGGTGTGCTCATGATGCCTTTCGCTCTGGCGCTTAAGTATTTGAGTTAAGGTTAGTTGTTGTAAAAGCTAAAGGAAATAATACACACGGATGATGATCGGCGCGATGGGGGATTTCTTTAGTTTTTAGGGTTTGTGAAAGAGTGAGAGTTATTGAATCTTCCTTCTGGAACGGGGAGCACGGGGTTAAATGTGACCTTAGAGTTCACTTTTGAATGCGTGAGCCGAGAAACTCGAAAATTTGGGGTTCTGGAGGCATGCAGCGGCAGCGGTACGCCGCAATAACTGCCAGAGAATGCTTAACAGCATTAAGCATGATTAAAATACCCCAAATGTATAAAAAGTGCGGAGAGCTGGCACCAGGTGATCGCGCGGGATGTTGCCATTGAGGGGAGGCTACGTGCTGGCAAACCGAGGGGGCGAAAGAATTGGCACTAAAAACAATACAGGGCGGATTAACCGCCCTTTTTTTACGCTGTAACCCGCTCGTTCCACGCGTCCGAGTATTGGATGTTCCCATCGCAATACTTCCAGGTGATCCGCTCATAGCGGAGCTGTATTCCCTCATTATGATTGTGTATCTGTAACGCTGGCTCTTTACAGTTATGCATGACGGGGTTAATGCTGACTACCCGGACGTTTTCAAGCAGCATATTGAAATATTCAACCTCCTGGCCCGCATCGTTGATTTTATACCACTTGATCTCTGCGCTTTTCAGCGTTTGGCCGGTGGCTACCGCTTTGTAGAGATACGGGCTGGAGCTATCAAACTCTTTTTCAATTACGAGCGGCGCATGTAAGCGCGTGCCGGTGATCTTGCCGGTGTTGTTATCGGTCGGAACTAACAAGCCGTGACTAAAAGAGAGGATCTCTATACTACCTTCTCTATTTTGAACATCCACAGATCCCTTAATCGGGTTGCCGCCATCATCCTTAAGCCATAGATAAGCAGGAATAGCCATTTTTAAAACTCCATTTCCATTGAGGGTAAACCCTCATTAATGACTAAATACGGATCGCAGGTGATACAAATTGTGTTATAGGTTCGTGTTATTTAATTTCGTTACTTATTGATGTTGCAAATAAAATTAATAAATTGATCTTCAGCAGTACGCATTACCGTTATTGCTCTTATGTTGCCCTTTTTGCCTGGCAGAAAGGAAGAACGATGGCATGTATACCGATTTATCCACCCCGCGGGCTGGAGATATTGCGCGAACACATAAGGCTCGCGCGGGCGCGTCACGAAGTCCAGAATATGGCCGCCCCGCTTACGTATACGTGGTTTTATGAGCGAGTAAGAAACGGCGGGCCGTGGGATTACAAACAACATAAACGGGCTTATGCTGACTTCGGGAATTTCCATTACGGCGCTGTGGGTTATGCAGCGTGCATCCCTGCAAAGATTTTGCTTATTGCTGCCGGCGCGGCGCAGTGGAAAGCCGGCACATCAAGACCCGAATGGGGTAATTTCACGGGGACCCGCCGTTTGGTGATGATCCGATTGACCAATTTTGGATAAAGCAAGGCATCGACTATGTTAAACAGCATCACTTTTAGGACGCTGCACTGGATCGCCACTATTCTTATGGCCCTGGCGGTCGCGGGGTACTGTTATTTCCAACATATACAGCGTTTAACTGTTAGTGATCGGCTATATCAAGTTCGCCAGCTCACGCCCCGGACCTGGTTATACATTACTGAGTATGACGGCTCGAACATGACCACCGGGGAAGTGTATCGTTATTTTTTAGCGAGTAAGATTGACGGTGATCCGCTGGTGGCTCTCGAAAAACAACATATCGCGCCCACGCTTACAGCGAATACCGCCCGCGCAAAAGTTGAAGGCATAGGCAACAATATCTCATTTACTGTTCACGGCACTGTGTACAGCTTTACAACGTCCGCATTTTTTTATGATGCTGAGGGAATAGCGGCCGCGCCGTCAATTGACTTAACGGCCCGTGGCGAGAGCTGGGACAAGGGGAAATTTAGTCGATAGATAAATATTTATTTAAAAATCCCTTGCGGTCGGGTCAATGACCCGATGAGCCGCGTGTAAGTTTTCACGGCGTACCCGTGCGATTTTTGGGAAACAGCTGCATCCACCGGGCAAAGGTCTGCCCCATATCAGCCAGGCGATTCAGCAGCGGATATCCAGCCAGACAGCGGCGGCGATACACCGATCTGGTGTTGCGCTGGTTTACCGGGTACGTGGAACGCTCGCAACCTGCTGAAAACGGCTTTCAGCGTCTGTTTGTTCCTAAACTGGTCGGCGTATTCGAACGCCTCTGGCCATGTTCCTTCCAGCCCCCCACGCTGCGCGAAGTGGCCAGCTGGCTGACAGAGCACAGCGGCCTGACCTTCAGCGTGCCGGATGCAGATTATTTAGACCGTCCGATCCCACATTTCACCCATAGCGGAACGGGGTATCAGCTACTGGATAATCTCGGAAAGACCTTCGGCATACAGCGCTGAGCTGCCTGATGTTGTGCGCAGGCTGCACACCCGCGCCGGTTGCGCCTCCGCCGGTCATTGTTTACAGCGCCTGCCCGAAAGTGAGCTATTGCCCGATGCCGGGAATCCGGATAAAGACACACCTGTTTATTCAGCTGTACCGCTACCGGTTCCTATGGCGGGTAATGATTCGGGGATGTTCCAGTTTCCGCCCGAAGGGACGCTGGTTGAGATCGCTTTCACTGGCGGACGGCCGGATAAGCCTTTTGTGCGGCATACCGTGCCGGACGGAACCAGTCTCCCGGATATCCAGCCAGGCGAGCAGCTGCAACAGCAGCGTGCGGAAGTGTCGCAGCGCGTCACCCAGGCGGGTGACTGGGTGAGGCAGACAGACCAGACGATCAGTGAAACCTCTATGGCGCGGGTGGTTAAGGCCGATACAGAACAGCGGGAGCTGGTCAGCCGCGAAACCACGGTTAAGGCCACGGATAAAATTACCGTGCTGGGCACGTCCACACTACTGGCCGGAGCCATTCAGCAGGTATGCACGGGTAATTACAGCCAGGCTGTAAATAACCGCGTGGCGAGTATCGGCGGCAATGATGAAACGGATATAGCCGGGAGCCAGACAGTCACAACGGGTAAAGACCTGATCGAGAAAATTGGCCAGATACGTAAAAGCGTGGCAGCCGTGCAACAACAGATTATTGCCCCGGTGGTATGGATTGGCTCTGGCACTATCAACGTGGCACAGCTGATGCTCGACACGCTCGACGTGGTTAAAGAGCTGGCAGAGCAAACGGCAAGCCACACGCACAGCAATACGGGAGCGCCGACCAACGCGGGAGCCATCCGGAACACCGGAACGAAAGCGGAGACGCTGAACGGCAAATATTCCCCGGTGATTGGCAAGTAAACCTGTCCAGAACATAACCCGCGAAAGCGGGTTTTTTTATGTCCTTCATCCCCAGGCGGGGATATCTCTTTTCTTACCTCTTAAGCAGCTAACGCTACGCGCTGTCAGCTGCGTTCTGGCGCGTTCAGCCTTTTCGCACACTCAGAGCCACCCTTAAAACAGATCATGCCCACACCGGGGCGCTGGCGCGTCACAGCACGGCCAAAAAAATCTTTCTCAGACCAAAATCGCACTACACCGCACCCGCCTGCGGTTTTTGGATCATAAAAATTTTTCAGTTTTATTTTTCTACAAACCAGACCGCCAGACCGCGCCAGTGCGGGCGGTCTTGCGTAAAACCAGAACTGAAAAGATTGAAAAAAATTTCAGTGTTTTTCACTTTTATGGATCTGTGGAGGATCTAATGAAATTCGTAACTATCAGATAGTTAATAACATTTTAGATTTTATGTGAAAAAAGAAGATCAAATTGTGAGAGGCGAAAAACTCAGGGAAAACCCGCACGGTGAGAGCTGGCGCGGGTTTGGTGGCAGGAAGTCACTTTTAAAAAACTGAAACGTGTAGCAGTGCCTGTTTCATGCTGCATGTAATTTGTTCGGTATGACATGCAAAGTCTTTTCGCTGTAGACGGTGGTGTTACTGGGAATGTCTTTGTTCACAAATGACATAGCGCCGATTACAACGTTGTCACCGATGCGAATCTTATCTGAGATGATACAGGAATTCGCGCCAATGCTGACATTGTTGCCAATAACAATGGATATCGGCTCTTTATGAATACTAGCACCGGTAATGCCAATCGTTGTGTTCTGTCTGATACGCAAAGAGTGGCCGATGACAGCGGAGCCGTTTATCACTATCCCGTGATGGTGGGAAATCACCAGTCCGGGTCCGATGTGTGCCCCTAACTGAATCTCAGTTCCATATTTGAAAATGAGGTTTCTGTTTATCTTCGCAGCTCGTTTTTTCAGGAAGTTACTGTCTGAATGATGCCAGTACGAAGCAATGCGCCACCAGAAGTGGAAACGGCGATTGGGGCATTTGATAGCTTTATGCAGCACCCTGAACCATGAAAATGTTTTTGAACTCATCATTACTTCCCGGCGCAAGCATTCATGCAAATGTTCTAATTGTAATTTTTTATCCATATCGTCTTATCCCTTAGCATTTGTGCGGAAATTTAAATGTAAAAGGTGTGAAAGGCAATCTTGAGTTTCCCTTTATCAGACGTATTTTTAGCCCGAATTTTTGCAAACGATGCTTGATACATGACGCAATCGGTAATGTGAGGGGACAAAAAGGGGACATCCGCAATCCCAACAACAAAAAAGCCACTCAATCGAGTGGCTTAACTGGATGATTCTAAAGCTAAAATTTGGTGGCCCCTGCTGGACTTGAACCAGCGACCAAGCGATTATGAGTCGCCTGCTCTAACCACTGAGCTAAGGGGCCGTGGCGGTGAATTATAAAGTAACTCCCCTCATCAATCCAGCCATTCACACCTGCCTGCTGTTTTTATAAACAACGCATAATCAATCCTTTATACTTATCTTAAGATGCATAGACAGGAGTAGAGATGATCAACGATATTCTGGCCCCTGGCCTGCGGGTGGTGTTCTGCGGAATCAACCCGGGCAAGTCCTCGGCGCACACCGGTTTTCACTTTGCTCATCCGGGAAATCGCTTCTGGAAGGTGATCCACCAGGCCGGTTTTACCGACAAACAGCTTAAGCCGGAAGAAGAGCAGCAGCTGCTGGATACGCGCTGTGGCATCACCATGCTGGTCGAGCGTCCAACGGTGCAGGCGAGCGAAGTAAATCTGCATGAGCTGCGTACTGGCGGGCGGGAACTGGTGAAGAAGATTGAAGACTACCAGCCCGCGGCGCTGGCGATCCTCGGCAAGCAGGCCTACGAGCAGGCGTTCAGCCAGCGCGGTGCGAAGTGGGGTAAGCAGAACATTACCATTGGCGTAACGCAGGTTTGGGTGTTGCCGAATCCGAGCGGGCTGAACAGGGCGACGCTGGACAAGCTGGTGGAGGCGTATCGGGAACTTGATGAGGCGCTGGTGGTGAGGGGGCTTTAGCTCCTCTGCGGCCTGATGCCCTCACCCTGGTCCTCTCCCACAGGGAGAGGGAATAAACAAAAAAAAAGCTCCCGATTGGGAGCTTTTTGCTGTTTACATGGGTTAGTCGTCCAGGAAGCTACGCAGCACTTCAGAGCGGCTCGGATGGCGCAGCTTACGCAGCGCCTTCGCTTCGATCTGACGGATACGTTCGCGGGTCACGTCAAACTGTTTACCCACTTCTTCCAGCGTGTGGTCGGTGTTCATATCGATACCGAAACGCATACGCAGCACTTTCGCTTCACGGGCGGTCAGGCCAGCCAGCACGTCGTGCGTAGCGGCACGCAGGCTCTCGGTGGTGGCAGAGTCCAGCGGCAGCTCGAGGGTGGTATCCTCGATGAAATCCCCCAGATGCGAATCTTCATCATCACCGATTGGTGTTTCCATGGAGATAGGCTCTTTGGCGATCTTCAGCACTTTACGGATCTTGTCTTCCGGCATCAGCATGCGCTCGGCCAGCTCTTCCGGCGTCGGCTCGCGGCCCATCTCCTGCAGCATCTGGCGGGAGATACGGTTGAGCTTGTTGATCGTCTCAATCATATGCACCGGAATACGGATGGTGCGCGCCTGGTCTGCGATAGAGCGGGTGATCGCCTGACGGATCCACCAGGTAGCATAGGTGGAGAACTTGTAACCACGACGGTATTCAAACTTATCTACCGCTTTCATCAGACCGATGTTGCCTTCCTGAATCAGATCCAGGAACTGCAGGCCACGGTTGGTGTATTTCTTGGCGATAGAGATAACCAGACGTAAGTTCGCTTCAACCATCTCTTTCTTCGCACGGCGGGCTTTTGCTTCACCGATGGACATACGACGGTTGATGTCTTTCACCTGCTCGATGGTCAGGCCGGTCTCTTCTTCAATCTGATGCAGCTTTTGCAGGCCGCGCTGTACGTCTTCTTTCACGTCGTGCAGCTTTTCAGACCACGGCTTGTTCATCGCTATAGCGGCGTTGAACCAGGTTTCGCTGGTTTCATTGCCGGTGAAGAGGGTGATGAAATTCTTCTTCGGCATTTTGCACTGTTCAACACACAGCTTCATGATGATACGTTCCTGGGTACGTACGCGATCCATCATCACGCGCATGCTGTTTACCAGGTAGTCGAACTGTTTTGGCACCAGGCGGAACTGTTTGAACACTTCAGACAGCTTCAGGATCTCTTCCTGAGCGGCGGCATGGCTGCGGCCTTTCGCTTTGATGGTGTCACGCGTCACTTCGTACTGGGTACGCAGCTCGGCAAATTTCTCACGCGCCAGCTCGGGATCGATGCTGTTGTCGTCATCGCTGCTGTCGTCGTCTTCTTCTTCATCTTCGTCTTCGTCGTCATCCATCTCTTCCTGAGACAGCTCAGAACCGACGTGAGTGGCGGTAGGCGCCATATCTTCTTCAGCATTCGGGTCGACAAAGCCGGTGATCAGATCGGACAGACGCGCTTCTTCCGCTTCAACGCGATCGTACTGCTCCAGCAGATAGGTAATCGCTTCCGGGTATTCGGCAACAGAGCACTGAACCTGGTTGATCCCGTCTTCGATGCGTTTTGCGATGTCAATTTCGCCTTCGCGGGTCAACAGTTCAACGGTACCCATTTCGCGCATGTACATGCGGACCGGGTCAGTGGTACGCCCGATTTCAGATTCCACGCTGGACAGTACCTGTGCAGCAGCTTCTTCCGCATCTTCGTCAGTGTTGTTGGAGGTTTCAGCCAGCAACAGATCATCGGCATCCGGTGCTTCTTCCATCACCTGAATGCCCATGTCATTGATCATTTGGATGATATCTTCGATCTGATCTGAATCGACGATATCTTCCGGCAGATGGTCATTGACCTCGGCATAGGTCAGATAGCCTTGCTCCTTACCGCGTTGGACAAGAAGTTTCAGCTGTGACTGCGGGTTTTGCTCCATAAGACGGTATCCACACTTAATTCGTTTGATTGGTGTCGGCGATAGGGCTGCCAACCTTTAAAGCGAGGGCGTACTTATATTTTTGCCGCTGCCTCTCAGTGCGGCTGCCGGGGGCTTCCCGATCGATATTCGGCACTTAAGCCGTTAAATACGTCATCCTTCACGTTGTCTGACAACGTAAAGGATTTATTTCTTCGCCAGTTCCTGGTTAATCATCCAGAGTTCCCGGCGCTCTTCGCTGCTTAAGCCATGGGTGCGCTCGCGAGCAATCAACTCTTCCTGGCGCAACTCAAGCATCGAATCAAACATATGGTTGAGTGAGTCGGTGAACGTTTTTTCTGCGATATCCTTATCTGCTATATCGTCCCACATCGACAGTTTTTCAAGGGTAGCGGCCTCTTTTGTGCCGCGATAATGCTCTAAAAGTTGTCCGGTGGTCAGACCTGGCTGCGACAAACAAGTGTTGACCAATTCTGAAAATAAGCCAAGTCCGGGCAATTTTTCGTGGTTCAAACCCGCCAGTGACGGCACTTGCGGAGCAAGTTCGGGGTTTTGCACCAGCAACCCTATCAGTATACGCATGGTTGTGCGTTTTAGCTGAGGCGCGGGGCGTACCGTGCCGTTTTCAGCCTGTTTAGGCATTAAACGTTCAAGCTGGCTGTCATCCAGAATGCCGAGTTTGTTGCCTAACTCCTGACGCAGATAGATGCGCAGCGTTTCGCCGGGCACCTGGCTGATTAACGGCAGCGCCAGCGTGCTGAGCTGCGCGCGCCCGTCAGGGGTACTCAAATCAACCTGCGGCATCAGGCTGTTAAACAGAAACGTGGAGAGCGGCTGTGCCTGCTCCATCCGCGCTTCAAATGCCGCTTTGCCCTCTTTACGCACCAGCGTATCCGGGTCTTCACCGTCGGGCAGGAACATAAAGCGTAGCTGACGCCCGTCGGTCATATACGGCAACGCGGTTTCCAGCGCTCGCCAGGCGGCGTCGCGTCCTGCGCGGTCACCGTCGTAACAGCAAATCACGTTGTTGGTGACGCGGAACAGCAACTGGATATGGTCCGCCGTGGTGGACGTTCCCAGCGACGCAACGGCATAGTTAATGTCGTACTGCGCCAGCGCAACAACATCCATATAGCCTTCGACGACCAGAAGACGCGGAGGTTCCGCATTATCCTGCTGTGCCTCATAAAGACCGTAAAGCTGGCGGCCCTTATGGAAAATATCGGTTTCCGGGGAGTTAAGGTATTTCGGCAGGGCATCACCCAGCACGCGACCACCAAAACCTATCACCCGGCCACGCTTGTCGCGGATCGGGAACATCACCCGTTCACGGAAGCGGTCGTAGCTTCGTCCCTGGTCGTTGGTGACCAGCATGCCTGCGTCGATGAGGGATTTACGATCTTCGCTATTGCCGCCAAAACGCTTTAACACGTTGTCCCAGCCGGGCGGGGCGTAACCAATAGCGAAACGCGCAATCACATCGTCGCTCAGTCCGCGCTTGTTCAGATACTGACGCGCAGGCTCAGCCGCAGAGTGCTTAAGAGACTGTTGGTAAAACGAATTCAGGCCATCCATCAACTGATATAGCGTTTGCCGCTGATGGCGCTCGATCTGACTTGGTCCACTGCCTGCTTCATATGGCACTTCAAGGTTATGCATCGCCGCCAGCTCTTCGACGGTTTCAACGAACTCGAGCTTATCGTAGTTCATCAAAAAATCGACGGCATTACCGTGTGCGCCACAGCCGAAGCAATGGTAGAACTGCTTTTCACCGTTTACGGTGAAAGAGGGGGTTTTTTCGTTATGGAACGGACAGCACGCATGGTAGTTCTTGCCCTGCTTTTTTAGCTTCACCCGCGCGTCGATGAGATCGACGATGTCGGTTCTGGCAAGCAGGTCATTGATGAAAACGCGTGGGATTCTTCCGGCCATATGCCCCAAAAATTTAAGCGACTTATAAACGAAAACAAGCCGCGCATTCCTTCCGGAAGCACGGCCTTACGACTACAACTCTGTCTGTCAATTGAGGGCTGTGGCCCTCAACAGATTAGTACAGACGAGTACGGCGTGCGTTTTCGCGAGCCAGTTTCTTCGCGTGACGTTTCACAGCGGAAGCTTTAGCGCGCTTACGTTCGGTCGTTGGTTTTTCATAAAACTCACGACGACGAACTTCAGCCAGAACACCTGCTTTCTCGCATGAACGTTTGAAGCGACGCAGTGCTACGTCGAACGGCTCGTTTTCACGTACTTTAATTACCGGCATGTAACTCTCACCTTTAATAAATTCGGTTTGCCGCTGGCATCAACGCCAGCTTATTTCAAAATGGTGCGGAATTTTACTGCAAATGCTGCTGCTTTGTAAAGCACCGATGCGATTTTGAAAGGGACTTTTATAAGGGGGAAGAGTATACACGAGGCTTCTTCCTGGGGCGAACAAAGTTTTACATCAACCCGCCCAGGCTCTACACTGCGCGGTATTGAAACGAGGTAAAACAAGTCATGCGTGTACTGGGTATTGAAACATCCTGCGATGAAACCGGCATCGCGATTTACGACGACGAAAAAGGGCTTCTGGCCAACCAACTGTATAGTCAGGTGAAATTGCACGCTGACTACGGCGGCGTCGTGCCTGAACTGGCCTCTCGTGACCACGTGCGTAAAACGGTTCCCCTGATTCAGGCGGCACTGAAAGAGGCCGGGTTAAGTGCAAAAGATATTGATGCCGTGGCCTATACTGCAGGACCGGGCCTGGTTGGCGCGCTGCTGGTCGGCGCAACGGTAGGGCGTTCGCTGGCCTTCGCGTGGGACGTTCCGGCCATTCCGGTTCACCATATGGAAGGACATCTTCTGGCTCCGATGCTGGAAGCCAATCCGCCAGCGTTCCCGTTTGTGGCGCTGCTGGTCTCCGGCGGTCATACGCAGCTGATTAGCGTAACGGGCATTGGCAAGTATGAGCTGCTGGGCGAATCGATCGACGACGCGGCCGGTGAAGCCTTCGACAAAACCGCCAAGCTGCTTGGCCTGGATTATCCTGGCGGCCCGATGCTGTCGAAAATGGCCGCGCAGGGAACGGAAGGGCGCTTTGTCTTCCCGCGTCCGATGACCGATCGTCCGGGGCTGGATTTTAGTTTCTCCGGTCTGAAAACCTTCGCGGCGAACACCATTCGCAATAACGACGACAGCGAGCAGACGCGTGCCGACATCGCCCGTGCGTTCGAAGATGCGGTGGTGGATACGCTGATGATCAAGTGCAAGCGTGCGCTGGATCAGACGGGCTTTAAGCGCCTGGTGATGGCCGGTGGCGTGAGCGCCAACCGTACGCTGCGCGCGAAGCTTGCCGAAATGATGCAAAAGCGTCGTGGGGAAGTGTTCTACGCGCGTCCGGAATTTTGTACCGATAACGGGGCGATGATCGCCTACGCCGGGATGGTGCGCCTGAACGCTGGCGCCACGGCTGACCTGAGCGTGTCCGTGCGTCCGCGCTGGCCGCTGGCGGAGCTGCCTGAGGCGTAAGTCTTTTGCCCGGTGGCGCTGCGCTTACCGGGTCTGCAAAAATCGTAGGCCGGGTCAGGCGAAGCCGCCACCCGGCAATAAACCGCACTACATCCGCAGCATCCCTTTCTCTTCCAGAAACGCAATAATCGTCGCCAGCCCGTCACCCGCCTTCAGGTTGGTAAAGGTCCACGGACGCTCGCCGCGCATGCGATTAGTGTCGCGCTCCATTACCTCCAGTGACGCCCCCACGTACGGCGCGAGGTCGGTTTTATTGATCACCAGAAAATCGGATTTGGTGATCCCCGGCCCGCCCTTGCGCGGGATTTTTTCCCCTTCGGCCACGTCGATCACGTAGATGGTGAGGTCCGCCAGCTCCGGGCTGAAGGTCGCGCTCAGGTTATCCCCGCCGCTTTCGACGAAGATCAGATCCAGATTGCCGAACTTCTCGCTCAAGGCTTCCACCGCTGCCAGGTTCATTGAGGCATCTTCGCGGATGGCGGTGTGCGGACAGCCGCCCGTTTCCACCCCTACGATGCGCTCTGGCTCAAGCGCACCCGCCTCGGTCAGGATGCGCTGATCCTCTTTGGTGTAGATATCGTTAGTTACCACCGCAAGATGATAGGTGTCGCGCATCGCCTTGCAGAGCGCTTCCAGCAGGGCGGTTTTGCCCGACCCTACCGGGCCGCCCACGCCAACGCGCAGGGGATGTTTGTAATCAGCCATATTGACTCCTCAGGAACGGAATAGTCGTGAATATTGGGTTTCGTGGCGTGCGGAGGCGATGGCGGACAGCGGCGTAGCTGCCCCCAGCGCGTCGTCGCCACGTAAAAATGCCTGTTCAAACCCGGCGGCAAAATGGTCGCTCAGGTCGATAATCAGCTGTTGTGCGGCCTGCTGCCCAAACGGCACCAGCTTGACGCCCGCCATCACCGCGCTCTCAATCCAGCTGTAGCCGAGGCTCAGCGCCAGCTCGCGCGCGCTAATGCCCCAGCGCACGCCGAGCCACGCCATACCGCCGAGCTGGCTCTGCATCAACAGCGGCAGCCATTCTGGCGGGCAGGCGGGTTCCCAGCTTTTAACCAGGCGCGTAAAGGCCGCGCCGCGGTTGCGTTCTTCCTCGCGCAGTTCGCGCGTTTCCCGACAGGCGAGCAGGTATGCCGTCCAGCGTTTTGCTGCCGCGACGTCCTGCTGCTCGCAGGCACAGTACAGGCGGATAAACAGCGGCAGGTCGACGCAGAAAAAGCTCTGCTCCATCTGCTGGATCTGCCAGCGCCTGAAGGCCTCAGCGTCCGTGATCCACCCGGCCTCGACAGCCCACTCCAGCCCCTGTGACCAGGTAAACGAACCGACCGGCAGGCTACTGCTGGAGAGCTGCATCAGGCGCAGCCGCTGGCGGGCATGCTCCATCAGCTCATCAACGCCAGCAGGGCAGAGACGATCAGCCCGCCGCCGAAGGTTTTACGCAGGCCGTCGTGACGGCGCAGCAGCAGCCCTGCCGCGAAGCTGGCGCACAGCACCGTGGCACTGGCTAACATAAATCCGCTGGTAAAGAGCCAGAAGCTGTGGCCGGACATCTCCACGCCGTGCGCCCAGCCGTGGAACATCGCCAGGGCTGGCACTGCCAGCAGCAGGCGATTTTCAGTCTTAAACATCATCACGCCGCAGACCGCCAGCGAGGCTATAATCAGCATCTCCATGCCGCTAAAGCCGCCGAGCAGGCTGCCCGCAACGGCGCCAGCCAGCATCATGCCGAGCGTTGCTAACGGCAGCAGCAGCTTGCGGCCGCTCAGGGCGGACAGCACGCCAGCCCCCGTCAGCATCAGCAGGTGATCCAGCCCGGTCAGCGGATGGAGAAAACCTGCCTGAAAGCTGTCGGTCCCGTGACCGGGATGGGCAAGCGCCGGAACGGAAAAGGCCAGCAGAAACAGCGGTAAATACTTACGCATGATGAGTCCTTAATGTGAATGAGCGTGGGAGTGGCCATGACTGTGGGCATCGCTGGTGTAAGCGCCCGCTTCTGGTTCAAAGGGCAGGCTGGCGAAGGTCACCTCCAGCCCGAACTGACGTAGCATGTCGTCGAGAACGTGATCGTGGTGGTAGCGCAGTTCGCCGGGCATGATTTGCAGCGGTACGTGGCGGTTGCCCAGGTGATAACAGGCGCGGGCGAGCAGGAACGGGTCGGCGCAGCGCACCACGGAAACCGACTCCGGGGCGGCGATCACTTCGATCACTTCGCTGCCGTCGTCGGTAGTCAGCAGGTCGCCCCCGCGCAGCAGCAGGCCGCGCGGCAGCATTAGCCCGGCTTCGCGGCCGTCGTTCAGCGCCACGCGGGCGCGGCTTTTTACCCGCACGTCAATCGGCAGCGTAACGCTGGCGGTGACGGGGTGCGCGTGGTCCAGGCGTTGGGTTAAATAAATCATCATCACTCCTCAAAACAGAAAATAGCGTTGCGCCATCGGCAAAACTTCTGCCGGTTCGCTGGTGATCAATTCGCCGTCGACGCGAACCTCATAGGTTTGCGAGTCAACGGTGATATTCGGCTGTAAATCGTTGTGGATCATGTCGGCCTTTTTCACCGTCCGGCAGCCTTTCACCACCGCGGTGGCGCTTTGCAATCCGAGCCGCTGCGGAATGCCGCTGGCATCAGCGGCCTGCGAGACAAACGTTAGCCGCGTGGCGTGGCGTGCGGCACCAAGTGCACCAAACATCGGGCGGTAATGCACCGGCTGCGGCGTGGGGATCGAGGCGTTGATGTCGCCCATCGGCGCGCAGGCGATCATCCCGCCTTTGACGATGGTGGCCGGTTTGACGCCAAAGAAAGCGGGGGACCAGACCACCAGATCCGCCAGCTTGCCCGCCTCAATAGAACCGACCTCATGGGCGATGCCGTGGGTAAGAGCCGGATTAATGGTGTATTTGGCGACATAGCGCTTCACGCGGAAGTTGTCGTTCTCGCCGGTCTCTTCCGGCAGTGCGCCGCGCTGCACCTTCATGCGGTGCGCCACCTGCCAGGTGCGGATAATCACTTCCCCCACGCGGCCCATGGCCTGTGAATCTGACGAGGTGAGCGAGAACGCGCCGATATCGTGCAGCACGTCTTCGGCGGCGATGGTTTCCCGACGAATACGGGATTCCGCAAACGCCACGTCCTCGGCGATATCCGGGTCGAGATGGTGACAGACCATCAGCATGTCCAGGTGCTCGTCGATGGTATTCACCGTGTAGGGCAGCGTCGGGTTGGTGGAGGAGGGCAAAATATTCGGGTGCGCGCAGGCGGTGATGATATCCGGCGCATGGCCGCCGCCCGCCCCTTCGGTGTGGAAGGTGTGGATGGTGCGCCCGGCGATGGCAGCCAGCGTGTCTTCGACAAAACCGGACTCGTTCAGCGTGTCGCTGTGTAGCGCCACCTGAATATCCATCTCTTCAGCGACCTCCAGCGAGCAGTTGATTGCCGCAGGCGTCGCGCCCCAGTCTTCGTGGATCTTAAGCCCGATGGCGCCAGCCGCGATCTGCTCGCGCAGCGCGTCCGGGTTTGAACCGTTCCCTTTGCCCAGCAGGCCAATATTCACCGGCAGCGTATCGGCGGCCTGCAACATGCGGGCGATATACCACGGCCCCGGCGTGCAGGTGGTGGCGTTTGTACCTGCCGCAGGGCCGGTGCCGCCGCCGATCATGGTGGTGACGCCGGAGACCAGCGCCTCTTCCGCCTGCTGCGGACAGATCCAGTGGATGTGGGTGTCGATCCCGCCAGCGGTGACGATCTTCCCTTCGGCGGCGATCACTTCCGTTGCCGCGCCAATCGGGATCGTCACGCCGGGCTGAATGTCCGGGTTTCCGGCTTTGCCGACGGCGAAGATCCGCCCATCTTTTATGCCGATATCCGCTTTCACAATCCCCCAGTGATCGACAATCAGCGCGTTGGTGAGCACCAGATCCACGCAGTCGTCGGCGGTCATCTGCCCCTGTCCCATGCCGTCGCGGATCACTTTTCCGCCGCCGAATTTAACCTCTTCGCCGTAGATCGTGAGATCGTCCTCCACTTCGATCCACAGCTCGCTGTCGGCCAGCCGCACTTTATCCCCGGTAGTGGGGCCGAACATATCGGCATACGCCTGGCGTGAAATCTCAGCCATGTTTCACCTCGCCCATGACCTCGCCGCGAAAACCGAAAATGCGCTGCGCGCCCGTCACCTGCACCAGCGTCACTTCCCGCTTCTGGCCGGGTTCGAAGCGCACGGCAGTGCCGGCCGGGATGTTGAGTCGGTAGCCTCGGGTGGCTTCGCGATCGAATTTCAACGCCGGGTTGACCTCGTAAAAGTGGTAATGCGAGCCGACCTGGATCGGCCTGTCGCCGTGGTTTTCCACGATCACACTTCGGGTTTCGCGCCCGACGTTGAGCGCAATGTTGCCGGACTGGATCCGGTATTCGCCTGGGATCATCACGCGCTCCTTACACGATCGGATTGTGGACGGTGACGAGCTTGGATCCGTCCGGGAAGGTGGCTTCCACCTGGATATCCGGGATCATCTCCGGCACGCCCTCCATCACCTGATCGCGCGTCAGGACGTGGCGGCCGGCTTCCATCAGCGAGGCGACGGTTTCGCCATCGCGCGCGCCTTCCATAATAAAGGCGCTGATCAGCGCGACCGATTCCGGGTAGTTGAGCTTTACCCCGCGCGCGAGGCGGCGTTCGGCAACCAGCGCGGCGGTGAACAGCAACAGCTTGTCTTTTTCTCTGGGAGTCAGTTCCATAGCGTTTCTCTTATGTCTGCCAGATACGCGGCGAACAGGCGGTTTTGGGGGTTAAAAGCGGGCGAAGCGACTGCCAGATATCGCGCATCACCCGCTGGCAAATGAGGTTGTCGTGGGAGAGAAAACGCACCGACAGCAGGTCGTCGGTGAGCGTCGCCCCGCCAAAGTTTTCCAGCGGGGCGAGCCGCTCGCGCACTGTATCAAGATGAGCTTCCCGGGCCGGGTAGAACAGCAGCGTGCCGACCCACGGATGGCCTGCGACGGGCGACAGATCGCCATCGTTAAGATGCAGTCGCTCAATCAAACGCGGCTCGCCATCCACCCACACCTCAAGGCGGCTCTCCAGCGTGCCGTGGCTGAAGGTTTCGTTTATCACCGGACGGCCCAGACAGTACAGTTCCCACGCCAGCAGCGTGCTGGTGGCCTTAAGGTGGAAGACGGAACGCAGCGCGGCGTTAGCGCCGGGGAAAATTATGGTGTCCTGCGGCAGCCACTCCAGCGTAGCCTCTTCGTCGAGGTAAAAATGCTGATTCAGACAGGCCAGCGGGCCGCTGCTGCGATAGAACTTGCTGGCGCCGGGCATGGTGATGAGGGCATGGCTTTTGGCGTCGAGCCGCACGGAAATATCCAGCGTATCCCCGCCCACAATCCCGCCTGGTGGATGCAGCAGGTAAAGGTGACAGGTTTCCCCTTCGGGATAAAACGGGCGCTGAACGGTGAGCGGCCCGGTGTGACGCGCGGAATGGAGGAGGGTTTTCTCAGGGGTATAACAAAACTGGAGGGCAAGCGTGGCCTGCCAGCCTTTGTATGAATTATCAGTGACCTGAGTTGCTAACATGGTGCTTCCATTTCCACACTATCGGGGTACGTTTCAGTATGCCCTGGCGGAAATGAAGGCTGTCATATGAGTCGCTTATGGATAAAAAACCGGCTCATGTGAGCCGGTTTCAGTAATGTAGGCCGGGTAAGCGCAGCGTCACCCGGCAAGAAAGGTTAACGATAATCCTCTGCATCCACATCATACCCCGACGGCTCCCAACGGATCGCCAGCAGCGATACCAGGCCGATAAGCGGCGCCAGCGCAATCACCCAGAACACGGCGGTATCCAGCGATGCGACCAGTAGCGGGAACAGAAACAGTGACAGCGTTGAACTGCTGCGCATCAGCGTCTGGTTAAGCCCCACGCCCACGCCGCGCAGCGAGGTCGGGTAGCTCAAGGAGGCAAACGTCATGGTATGCGCACCCGGACCAAAACCCTGGCCAAACAGGAACAGCGCCAGCATCGCGACGGCGACCACGCCTTCCGTGGCCCCGTCAGGGCGGCCAATCAGCGCCAGACCGAGCAGCGCCACCATCTGGCAGGCGTAACCCGCCAGTGACATTCGCCACGCGCCGAAGCGCGGAACATAGCGCACTGCCAGCAGCCCGCCGACAAACGCAAACAGCAGGTTAAGCGCCAGCGAGATCAGAATGGTGGTCAGCATCGACTGCACAAAGAAGCTGGAGATGATCACCGGCAGGCCAAAGGCTACGGCGTTATAGGCGAACGAGGAGACGACCGACAGCAGCGTGGCGAGCGTGGTACGCCGCAGATAGATACCGCGGAACAGGTTCAGGTAGTTCGACCATTTTGCCTTATTGACCACCGGCACGGGCTGGTCAAGCGCATCCTGCGGCACGTGGGCATTAATGTTGTACGACTGCCGCAGGATAGTCGCCGCCTCCTTCAGATTGCCCTGATTCGCCGCCCAGACCGGGGATTCGCTCATATAGCGGCTGCGGATGGCGATAATCACCAGCGCGGGCACCGCGCCGAAGCCAAGGATCAGACGCCAGAGCCAGTCGCTGTGGCCTTCCGGCAGCACGGCGTAGAAGAAGAGCACCAGAAGATAAGAGATGCTGATGGCCGCATACCAGGTGGGGCACCACATCGCCACGCTGGAGGCTTTATTCCCCGGGCCTTTCAGCCTGGCGAACTCGCTGAGAAACGCCATCGCCACGGGAAGGTCGATCCCGACGCCAAGACCCATCACAAAGCGTGCGCCCGCCAGCACATATTCGTTCGGAGCCAGCGCACAGGCGATAGCGGCGACGACAAAGAACACCATGTCGGCCATAAAGACGCGGTAGCGCCCGATTTTATCCGTAAGATAGCCGCCAAGCAGCGCCCCGACAATGGCACCAAAGGTAATGGCTGAAGCCACCATGCCGGTACCAGCGGGCGTCAGGTTAAATTCGCGGGTGATGTCTTTGATGCCGAATGCCAGCGCGCCGAGATCGTAGGCATCGAGAAAAATTCCCCCGAGCGCGATACCGACCACGATGCGGGCATTGGCCCGGCCCTGAGAGCCGTCATTAACGAGACGTGAAACGTCCGATGCGCTGCGTACCCACTTGATGTCGCCATCCGGGGTGTTTCCTGCCGTTGGGAGGGGAGTTGTGTCTGTGATTTCTGCCATTTTCTTTTTGTGTGGTTGTGTCGTGTCTCTAACAGTTACCACAGGCAGAAGGTGACAAAAATCACATTTGGTTATAAGGCATAACGAACGGTTTACTGAGCGTCTTTCTTTTTACGCTTGAGCTTCGTCCAGATCTTGGTTTCCTGGCGACGCCACAGGCGCTGAATGTTGTCATGATGACGCAGCAGGATCAGGCACGAGAGCATCGATACCGGGAAGGTAAACTGCGGTTTGAACCACCAGACATAAAACGGAGCGATCAGCGCGCTGACGATGGCACCCAGCGATGAATAGCCGCTCAGCAGGATGGTCAGCAGCCAGGTGCCCGCCATCACGCCAGTGAGATCCCAGCCGATCGGCGCAATCGCGCCAAACGCGGTTGCAACGCCTTTACCGCCTTTAAAACCAAAGAAAACGGGCCAGATATGGCCGACGCAGGCGGCGATAGCAATCAGCCCCAGCCAGAAGGGTGTGACGCCCAGCGCATACGCACCCCAGACGGGGAGCATTCCTTTCAGAACATCAAAAATCAAAACCGCTACGGCTGCTCCCTTGCCGCCAATTCGTAGTACATTGGTCGCCCCCGGATTCCCGGAACCACTTTCACGCGGGTCAGGCAACCCGGCGATGCGGCAGACCAGAATGGCGCTGGAGATTGAGCCGCAAAGGTAGGCGAGGATAATCATTCCAGGCGCGATTGCACTCATAACGCTGTTCCGTTTTGAAAATGTATCTGTATTCTCAGCATCTGTGGATAATACGCATAATTCGCCGGAAGTGGTATCCGGTTTAGCCAAAAAGCAGGCAGGTCGTGATGGATATTGTATTTATAGAGCAACTTTCGGTAATCACCACAATTGGTGTTTACGACTGGGAACAGACCATCGAGCAGAAACTGGTGTTCGATATCGAAATGGGCTGGGATAACCGCAAGTCAGCAAAAAGCGATGATGTGAATGACTGTCTGAGCTACGCCGACATCAGTGAAGCGGTAGTTGGCCACGTGGAAGGGCAACGATTTGCGCTGGTGGAACGCGTGGCGGAAGAGGTAGCGGACCTGCTACTGAGCAAATTTAACTCCCCGTGGGTGCGCATCAAACTAAGCAAGCCGGGCGCGGTGGCGCGCGCCGCCAACGTGGGCGTCATCATTGAGCGTGGCACAAATCTGAAAGGAAAAGATTTAACGTCATAATAGCTAAACCATTTTAGGTTATGTCGGTCTTAAAGCTGTATCTTTCACGGTTGTCCGCGTGGGACACCGTTTTTTTATATCTTTTTAGGGGTTTATAGATGAGCGATATGCACTCGCTGCTGGTGGCGGCAATTCTGGGTGTGGTCGAAGGATTGACGGAGTTTTTGCCGGTGTCCAGTACGGGCCATATGATTATCGTTGGCCATCTCCTGGGCTTTGAAGGCGATACCGCAAAGACGTTTGAGGTGGTGATTCAGCTGGGCTCTATTCTGGCGGTGGTCGTCATGTTCTGGCGTCGTCTGTTTGGTCTGATCGGCATCCACTTCGGGCGTTTACCGCAGCGTGAAGGAGAGGGCAAGGGGCGCCTGACGCTGATTCATATTCTGCTGGGGATGATCCCGGCGGTGGTGCTGGGGCTGGTGTTCCACGACACCATAAAATCGCTTTTCAACCCGATTAACGTGATGTACGCGCTGGTTGTCGGCGGCTTCCTGCTGATTGCCGCCGAAGTGCTGAAGCCAAAAACCCCGCGTGCAGAAGGTCTGGACGATATGACGTATCGCCAGGCGTTTATGATTGGCTGCTTCCAGTGTCTGGCGCTGTGGCCGGGCTTCTCCCGTTCAGGGGCAACCATTTCCGGCGGGATGCTGATGGGCGTGAGCCGTTACGCGGCGTCTGAGTTCTCGTTCCTGCTGGCGGTACCGATGATGATGGGCGCCACCGCACTGGATCTCTACAAAAGCATCGGCTTCCTGACCGTAGGCGACATTCCGATGTTCGCCGTGGGCTTTATCACCGCCTTTATCGTGGCGCTGATTGCCATCAAAACCTTCCTGCAACTGATTAAGCGTATCTCGTTTATTCCGTTCGCGATCTACCGCTTTATCGTCGCGGCTGCCGTGTACGTGGTCTTCTTCTGATGACCGACCGCCCTCAGTCTTTCGGCTGAGGGCAACGTTTTTCCTTCCACGCCGCAACCGCATCAATCCGCCGTTTCGTCAGCTCTTCGCGGATCTCCGGGCCTTTAAACCCTGCCTCCACCACCTCTTTCGTTGGCACCGCTTTTGCGATTTCCCACGCCTCGCGCAGCAAACGACCCTGCGGATAATCGGACGCTTCAAACCCGGTACGGCCGCGCACGTCCGCTTCGCTGGTCAGCGCAATTTGCTCCACGCGCTGCGGCTTGCGCCATGCGTCGATGTTATCGAACAGCCTGACGATGGTGGCGGGTTTCAGGATCGGGAAGGTGTGGATCAGGTCGTGGAACTCGGCGACCAGTTTTGCCAGATCGCGAATGTCATTCGGCACGCGCAGGCGCTGGCAAAGCCCTTCAACCAGCTTTACGCCAGCCGGACCGTGCCCGTGGTGGCGTGGCCATAACTCCTTTGGCGTTAACCCCTTGCCGAGGTCATGGCAGAGGGTGGAAAAGCGCACGTCCACTTCAGGGCTGAGCATGGCGGCCATGCTCAGGGTCATCAGAGTGTGAATGCCGGTATCAATTTCCGGGTGCCATTTCGCCGGGGCGGGCACGCCAAACAGCGCGTCTATTTCCGGGAACAGCACTTTCAGCGCCCCGCAGTCGCGCAGAACCTGGAAAAAGACCTGTGGATTACGGGTAGTCAGGGCGTTTTCGGTCTCTTTCCAGACGCGTTCTGGCGTCAGGTGTTCCAGCTCGCCCGCGTCGGTCATGGCCTTCATCAGCGCCATCGTCTCGTCGGCGATACGGAAGCTCAGATGGGCATAACGGGCGGCAAAACGCGCCACGCGCAGTACGCGAAGCGGATCTTCAGAAAAGGCGGGGGAAATATGGCGTAAAAGACGATCGCGCAGATCGTTCTGGCCGCCGTAGGCGTCGATGATATGTCCGTTTTCGTCCTGCGCCAGGGCGTTAATGGTGAGATCGCGGCGCAGTAAGTCCTGCTCCAGCGTGACATCCGGCGCGGCATAGCAGGTGAAGCCGGTATAACCGGAACCCGATTTCCGTTCGGTACGCGCCAGGGCGTACTCTTCGCGGCTTTTCGGATGGAGGAACACAGGAAAATCGCGGCCTACCTGCTGGTAGCCCGCGTCAATCATCGCTTCGGGCGTGGCACCGACCACGACCCAATCTTTATCTTTGACCGGCAGACCTAATAACGCATCACGTACCGCACCACCGACCAGATAACTCTTCACGCCAACACTCCCGTTTTCTCTTTTCGCAAGATGATACGTAAGTGTGGCAGAGAAGACGAGTTAGTTCATCCAGCGGTCTTTACGTTTACGGCTTGGGATAAGGTGAGGAAGCACCAGACCCAGCACCAGACCGACGCCCAGTACGCCGCCGCCATACATAAACCACTGCATGATGATGGTGCGTTGTTTGTCATCCAGCTGTAGATTAGCGGCGTTTACTTTCTTCTGTGCGACGATCAGCTCATTTTTCAGCTTCTGATTTTCGTCTTTCAGGCCGGCGATCACGCTGTCGCTTTGCGCCACTTTCTGCTGCATCTCTGCGGTGCGCTGGTTCCAGGTACCGTCAATGTTGTTCAGCTTATCGGTCAGGGTTTTCACCTGATTTTCCAGATCCGGCACGCGGGTGCGCAGGCTTGGCACTGTGCTTAGCTCTTTCAGCGGGATCCATGAGGTGCGGCCAGAGCTGTCACGAACCTGACCGTAATTGGTGTCTGCGTTAGTTTGCAGCAGAGTCACTTCCTCGCCGGCATTTACCGTACCCACGAGGCGATAATTGTCTCCAGGGCCGCTGCGTACCCAGGTATTCAGTTCATCAGAAACGTAACGTTTCTCTTCAGCGTGGACCGCGGTTGCGGCGCTAAAAGCGAGTAAAGTAAGTCCAATCAGGCGTAATTTAAGCATATCAGTCGTTATTTTCATAAAAAGTGGAACGATAGTAGTGGTATCAGTGTCGCTACGCAAAGGATTCATCATCAATCGGAATCATCTGTGTCATGATTTCCACCGCTTTAAACTTTTACGCCCGTCAAATTGCTCATTGCGTGGCAATTTGGCGCAAAATACTATGTACTGACAAACAAATGGCGAGGAAGTTCGCCTTCATCGACGCGTCTGTGACGCACGCAAAAGTACAAGGCTATGGCACAAGAGATCGAATTAAAGTTTATCGTCGAAAAAGACAGCGCTGACGCGCTCCGCCAGCATCTGAACACGCTGTCCGGCGAGCACCATGAACCCGTACAGCTGCTCAACATCTATTACGAAACGCCGGACAACTGGCTGCGCAACCACGATATGGGCCTGCGCATCCGTGGTGCGAACGGGCGCTACGAGATGACGATGAAAATCGCCGGTCGCGTGGTGGGCGGTTTGCACCAGCGTCCGGAATACAATATCGACATCAGTAAGCCAGAACTTGAGCTGGATCGTTTTCCGGCGGAAGTGTGGCCGGAAGGGGCGCTGCCCGCAACGCTGTCGGCAGAGGCGCAACCGCTGTTCAGCACCGATTTCTGGCGCGAGAAATGGCTGGTGACGGAAGGCAAGAGCCGTATTGAGATCGCGTTTGATCGGGGTGAAATTAAGGCTGGTGAAGAGCAGGAGCCGATCTGCGAGCTGGAGCTTGAACTGCTGGAAGGTGACGCGAGCGACGTGCTGAAGCTGGCGCACAAGCTGGTGAACCAGCCTGGCCTGCGTCAGGGCAGCCTGAGTAAAGCGGCGCGCGGCTATCACCTGGCCGCCGGGAATGCGCCGCGCGTGCTGCGAGAAACCCCGATTCTGCGCGTTGTGCCGAAAGTCTCCGTTGAGCAGGGGATGGAAGCGGCGCTGGAGCTGGCGCTCTCTCAGTGGCAGTACCACGAGGAGCTGTGGGCGCGTAACGTGAAAAATGCCAAAAAACAGGTGCTCGCTGCTATGGGGCTGGTGCGTCACACCCTGGCGCTGTTCGGCGGTATTGTACCGCGTAAAGCCAGTGCTCACTTACGTGATCTGCTCACTCAAACCGAAACGCTGATGCTTTCTGACGTGTCGGCACAAACGGCGATCTACAGCTCGCAAAACGCCAGCGCGAAACTGGCGTTGACCGAATTTCTGGTGACGCGCGGCTGGCGCATTTTCCTCGATGCGAAAGGGCAGACTAAAATCGCGGAAAACTTCAAACGTTTTGCGGATATCCACCTCTCCCGTCACGCGGCCGAGCTGCGAACCACCTTCGCGCATCCGCTGGGCGACCAGTATGGCGATCAGCTTCCCCGCCTGGCGCGTAACATCGACAGCATGTTGCTGCTGTCAGGTGCGTATGAGGGCGTGAAGGCGCAGGCCTGGCTGGAGAACTGGCAGGGGCTTAAGCATGCCATCGAGACCCGTCAGCAGATTGAGATCGAGCATTTCCGCAACGAGGCCATTTCGCAGGATCCGTACTGGCTGCACAGCGGAAAACGTTAATTCTGGCAAGGAACCCCTGATATGCCGCTTTCTTCGCAGTTACAGCAGCACTGGCAGACCGTTTGTGAACGCCTGCCTGAGTCGTTACCCGCGTCATCGTTAAGCGAGCAGGCGAAAAGCGTGCTCACGTTCAGTGATTTTGTGCAGGAGAGCGTCAGCGCTTACCCGGACTGGCTGGCAGCGCTGGAAAGCGCGCCGCCGCAGGCTGACGAGTGGCGGCATTATGCTGGCTGGCTGCAAACCGCGCTGGCAGAGGTGGCAGATGAACCCACGCTGATGCGCGTTCTGCGTCAGTTCCGCCGCCGGGTGATGGTACGCATTGCCTGGGCGCAGGCGCTGGAGCTGGTGAGTGAAGAGAGCACCTTGCAGCAGTTGAGCGAGCTGGCGCAGACGCTGATCGTCGCCGCGCGGGACTGGCTCTACGCCGCCTGCTGTAAAGAGTGGGGCACGCCGTGCAGCGAAGACGGGGTTCCGCAACCGCTGTTGATTCTGGGGATGGGCAAGCTGGGCGGCTGCGAGCTCAATTTTTCCTCAGACATCGACCTGATTTTTGCCTGGCCGGAGAACGGCACCACGCGCGGCGGTCGTCGCGAGCTGGACAACGCCCAGTTCTTTACCCGCCTGGGGCAACGGCTGATTAAGGCGCTGGATCAGCCCACCCAGGATGGTTTTGTCTACCGCGTGGACATGCGTCTGCGTCCGTTTGGCGATAGCGGGCCACTGGTGCTGAGCTTTGCCGCGCTGGAAGATTATTACCAGGAGCAGGGGCGCGACTGGGAGCGTTACGCGATGGTCAAAGCGCGGATCATGGGCGACAGCGACGATGCCTACGCCAACGAGCTGCGCGCCATGCTGCGCCCGTTCGTGTTCCGCCGCTACATCGACTTTAGCGTTATCCAGTCCCTGCGAAATATGAAAGGGATGATTGCCCGCGAGGTGCGTCGCCGTGGCCTGAAGGACAACATCAAGCTCGGCGCGGGCGGTATTCGTGAGATCGAATTTATCGTCCAGGTCTTCCAGCTGATACGCGGCGGGCGTGAACCTTCTCTGCAATCCCGCTCGCTGCTGCCGACGCTGAGCGCTATCGAGCAGCTGCATCTGCTGCCGGAAGGCGATGCGCAAACGCTGCGTGACGCTTATCTCTTCCTGCGTCGTCTGGAAAATTTGCTGCAAAGTATCAACGACGAACAGACCCAGACGTTACCGGGCGATGAGCTGAACCGGGCGCGTCTGGCCTGGGGGATGCGGGTGGATGACTGGGCAGCGCTGACGGAACGGCTGGAAGCGCATATGGCGGGCGTGCGCCGCATCTTTAACGATCTGATCGGCGACGACGAAAGTGAATCGCAGGACGATGCGCTCTCCGAGCACTGGCGCGAACTGTGGCAGGACGCGCTTCAGGAAGATGACACCACGCCGGTGCTGGCGCACTTAAGCGACGATGCCCGCCATCGCGTGGTGGCGTTGATTGCTGATTTCCGTCTCGAACTGAACAA
Organism: Enterobacter cloacae complex sp. SYL003; assembly: GCF_049236925.1. NCBI lineage: Bacteria > Pseudomonadati > Pseudomonadota > Gammaproteobacteria > Enterobacterales > Enterobacteriaceae > Enterobacter > Enterobacter cloacae complex sp. SYL003. Next base: position 227,278 of record NZ_JBMKJK010000008.1, read on the forward strand.
ACGCGCCATTGGCCCGCGCGGTCGGCAGGTGCTGGATCATCTGATGCCGCATCTGCTGAGCGATGTCTGCTCCCGCGAGGATGCGCCGGTGCCGCTGTCGCGCATGATGCCGCTCCTGAGCGGGATCGTCACGCGTACCACCTACCTTGAACTGTTAAGTGAGTTTCCCGGCGCGCTGAAGCATCTGATTTCCCTTTGCGCCGCCTCCCCGATGGTGGCGAACAAGCTGGCGCGTTATCCGCTGCTGCTCGACGAACTGCTCGACCCGAATACGCTCTATCAGCCGACGGCGACGGATGCTTACCGCGACGAGCTGCGTCAGTATCTGCTGCGCGTGCCGGAAGAGGACGAAGAGCAACAGCTTGAGGCGCTGCGTCAGTTTAAGCAGGCACAGATGTTGCGCGTGGCGGCGGCAGATATCGCCGGTACCCTGCCGGTAATGAAAGTGAGCGATCACTTAACCTGGCTGGCGGAAGCGATCATCGACGCGGTGGTCCACCAGGCGTGGGTGCAGATGGTGGCCCGCTACGGGCAGCCGAAGCACCTTGCTGACCGTGAAGGCCGCGGTTTTGCGGTGGTGGGTTACGGCAAGCTGGGCGGCTGGGAGCTGGGCTACAGCTCCGATCTGGATCTGATTTTCCTGCACGACTGTCCGGTTGACGTGATGACCGACGGCGAGCGCGAAATCGACGGGCGGCAGTTCTACCTGCGCCTGGCCCAGCGCATCATGCACCTGTTCAGCACTCGCACCTCATCCGGCATTCTGTATGAAGTGGATGCGCGTCTGCGCCCGTCCGGCGCGGCAGGCATGCTGGTTACCTCCACGGAGGCTTTTGCCGACTATCAGAAGAACGAAGCCTGGACGTGGGAGCATCAGGCGCTGGTGCGCGCCCGCGTGGTGTACGGCGATCCGCAGCTCAAAACGCAGTTCGATGCGATCCGCAAGGCGGTCATGACGACCCCGCGCGAAGGCTGTACGCTGCAAACCGAAGTGCGGGAAATGCGTGAGAAAATGCGCGCGCACCTTGGCAACAAACATCGCGATCGCTTTGATATCAAAGCTGATGAGGGCGGGATTACCGATATTGAGTTTATCACTCAGTATCTGGTGCTGTTGCACGCGCACGATAAGCCGAAGCTGACCCGCTGGTCGGATAACGTGCGCATACTGGAACTGCTGGCGCAGAACGACATTATGGATGAGCAGGAGGCGCAGGCATTAACCCGCGCCTACACCACGCTGCGTGACGAGCTGCACCATCTGGCCTTACAGGAACAGCCGGGCCATGTGGCGCTGGACGGTTTCACCGATGAACGCGCGCAGGTGACCGCAAGCTGGCAGAAGTGGCTGGTGGAACCGTGCGTAACAAAACAAGTGTGATATTATCGCGCGCAAATTGTGAATCTTTCTGGAGTCAGGAATGAAAGTAACACTGCCAGAGTTTGAACGTGCTGGAGTTATGGTTGTCGGGGATGTGATGCTGGATCGCTACTGGTATGGGCCGACCAGCCGTATCTCTCCGGAAGCGCCGGTGCCGGTAGTTAAGGTCGACACCATTGAAGAACGTCCAGGCGGCGCGGCAAACGTGGCGATGAACATAGCCTCGCTGGGCGCGCATTCGCGTCTGGTGGGCCTGACCGGCATTGACGATGCGGCGCGTGCGCTGAGCCAGTCGCTGGCGGACGTGAACGTGAAGTGCGACTTCGTTTCTGTTCCGACCCACCCAACCATCACCAAGCTGCGCGTGCTGTCGCGCAACCAGCAGCTGATCCGCCTCGACTTTGAGGAAGGGTTCGAAGGCGTTGATCCTGAGCCGCTGCACGAGCGCATTAGCCAGGCGCTGGGCAATATCGGCGCGCTGGTGCTGTCTGATTATGCCAAAGGTGCGCTGGCGAGCGTGCAGACCATGATCCAGCTGGCGCGCAAAGCCAGCGTTCCGGTGCTGATCGACCCGAAAGGCACCGATTTTGAGCGCTATCGCGGCGCAACCCTCCTGACGCCCAACCTCTCTGAGTTCGAAGCGGTGGCGGGCAAGTGCAAAACTGAAGAAGAGCTGGTTGAGCGCGGCATGAAAATCATCGCTGATTTCGAGCTGTCTGCGCTGCTGGTGACCCGTTCAGAACAGGGCATGACGCTGCTGCAACCGGGCAAGGCGCCGCTGCATATGCCAACCCAGGCGCAGGAAGTGTACGACGTGACCGGTGCCGGTGATACGGTGATCGGCGTGCTGGCGGCGACGCTGGCGGCGGGTAACACTCTGGAAGAAGCGTGCTACTTCGCGAACGCCGCGGCGGGCGTGGTCGTCGGTAAACTCGGAACCTCCACCGTTTCGCCAATCGAGCTGGAAAATGCGGTGCGTGGGCGTGCGGATACCGGCTTTGGCGTCATGACCGAAGACGAGCTGAAAGTGGCCGTTGCCGCCGCGCGCAAACGCGGTGAAAAAGTGGTGATGACGAACGGCGTGTTCGACATCCTGCATGCGGGTCATGTCTCGTATCTGGCGAATGCGCGCAAGCTGGGCGACCGCCTGATTGTGGCGGTCAACAGCGATGCCTCAACCAAACGTCTGAAGGGTGAAACGCGTCCGGTGAACCCGCTGGAGCAGCGCATGATAGTGCTCGGCGCGCTGGAAGCGGTGGACTGGGTGGTCTCATTTGAAGAAGACACCCCGCAGCGCCTGATTGCCGGAATTCTGCCTGACCTGCTGGTGAAGGGCGGTGATTACAAGCCAGAGCAAATCGCAGGTAGCGAAGAGGTCTGGGCGAATGGCGGTGAAGTGATGGTGCTCAACTTTGAGGACGGGTGTTCAACCACTAACATCATTAAGAAGATCCAGAAAGACAGTCAGTAAAAAACGGGCCAGTTGGCCCGTTTTTTTATGTCGGGTGGCGGCTGCGCCTTACCCGACCTACGCGTTCATGTAGGCCCGGTAAGGCGTAGCCGCCACCGGGCACAACAGGCCGCACTATGCCTGGTCATCCACCGGTGGAATAGCTGGCGCTGGCTTCACCTCTTCCGGCGCATTGCGGCTCTCCAGCTCGCTCAGACGCTGTTCCAGCAGCGCCAGCTTCTCGCGGGTGCGTAGCAGCACCTGCGTCTGCACGTCAAACTCTTCGCGGCTGACTAAATCAAGGCGAACCAACTGTGCCTGCAACGTCTGGCGAATTTTCTTCTCAACGTCATCACCAAACTCACGAATACCTTTCGGCATGGACTCATGAACCTGACGCGCGATCTGCTCAATTTTCTTTGGGTCAATCATTGTCGTTTCCCTTGATGAAAAGGTGTTAGTGCCTATTGTAGCGCGTCATGCCGCGGGTTAAACAAAATTGTTTGAAGCTTATGCATTGCCCAGGGTAATCAATAGCGTTATAGTTATCTCGCTTATTCTCAGGGCGGGGCGAAATTCCCCACCGGCGGTAAATCAGCTTAACGCTGAAAGCCCGCGAGCGCTTTGGGTGAATTCTCAAAGGTCAGCAGATCCGGTGTAATTCCGGGGCCGACGGTTAGAGTCCGGATGGGAGAGAGTAACGATCCAGTCGGGCAAGGCCCGCTCACGTTATTTTTTTGCCGCTAGTACGGCGCTCCTAAGACTGCCCTGATTCTGGTAACCATAAAGTTAATGAGGTTTTTTTACCATGAATCAGACGCTACTTTCCTCTTTTGGCACTTCAACTCAACGTGTTGAACATGCACTGGATGCACTGCGCGAAGGCCGCGGTGTGATGGTGCTTGACGATGAAAACCGTGAAAACGAAGGCGACATGATTTTTGCCGCCGAGAACATGACCGTTGAGCAGATGGCGCTGACCATCCGTCACGGTAGCGGCATCGTATGCCTGTGCATCACCGAAGACCGTCGCCAGCAGCTTGATCTGCCGATGATGGTTGAAAACAACACCAGCGCCTTTGGTACCGGCTTCACCGTGACCATTGAAGCGGCACATGGCGTCACCACCGGGGTGTCGGCGGCTGACCGCCTGACTACTGTGCGTGCAGCGATTGCTGATGGTGCAAAACCCTCCGATCTGCACCGCCCTGGTCATGTCTTCCCGCTGCGCGCGCAGCCGGGCGGCGTGCTGACCCGTGGTGGTCATACCGAAGCGACCATCGATCTGGTGACGCTGGCTGGCTTCAAACCCGCAGGCGTGCTGTGCGAACTGACCAACGATGATGGCACCATGGCGCGCGCGCCGGAGTGCATCACCTTTGCGCGTCTGCACAATATGCCAGTGGTGACGATTGAAGACCTGGTTGAATACCGCCGGGCGCATGAGCGTAAAGCCAGCTGAACATGCTGATGTGAAAAAGCCGGGGAAACCCGGCTTTTTTGTTTCTAGTGGTAGTTAATTTTGAACAGTACCACGGTTTCAAACGGCCCGGACTGAATCGCTTTTCCTTCATCCCGCGAAAGTTCAGCCGTGTAGTTTTGCTCAAGATTCATCATATCGCCCGTAAAATCGGCGTATTCCTTGTACTGGTTGAATGTGTAAGGCTCCGTTCCGTTAAGAATACGCAGCTTTAACCCATTCCCTATCAGTACCGCGGTGTCGTCTGCGCTGAGCGTTTCGGTTGTGTAAAATGACGAGTCCATCTTAAATCCGTCCGAGCACTGGGCATCCTGCACTTTGGTGGTTCGTATTGAAAACATGCGAATACGCTTCTGCTGATTCACAATGTCGCGCGCACTGAAAGTGCCGAAGTCGATCTCCTGATTCTCAGGGTAAATGCTAAACGTCGCCCCGCAATCAAGGACCGTAATGTTTTGCAGCCCGTTGATGTGATACTTCAGGTTCTTCGCGTCGGCCATCTGATTAACGCCGCCCTTACCGTCAAATTGCACAACGATGTAATCGCTGAGCGAACTGACATAGCCATGCGGCGGCACAGCCTTTATTCTCACGAAAAGTCGTAATCGGGCGACGAATGTGCGCGAAATATGGATATCATCCGGATTACCAGAGCAAATGCGATTCTCCCAACCCATCTGGCGGATTTGAGCAGGGGTGTAAATAGTGATGTTATTGTTGTCCAGACACTGGCGGGTATCCACGCCGTTGGGCTGACCTGTAGCATCGTAATCTATACCTTCATAGGTGACGCCCAGCTCATAATAGGGATCAGTTGCGGTAGGATAAGGATTTACCCAGGCAAAGACATCTTCCGGCTTAAAATTGCTCGAGACGTTGTTGTCACACGTCACCGGAATCCTAATGTCATCAGACTCCCATATTTTTTGGCCAATTTGGGCGTTGCTGGGTATGGCAAAGGGGGAGATCGTTTTTGTCTCCTCGACGGAACCGCCAGAGCCACCCAGATAACAGTTAAGCGCCATCGCATCTTCCAAAGGTAGCGCTGAAAGCAGCAATGTAAGCAGGACACTAGCGAGCTTTCGCATCTTTATCGATTTTCCGTTCGGTAAGTTTACATTGCGCCGTTCCGGTGCACTGCACGTCGACTTTTTTCAGGGCACCGTAATCGTCGATATAGCCGATGCTGTAATAACTACCGTGGTAATCGCCGGTAGACGCGGTTGCCGTGGCGAAAGGCGCAATCATCAGACTGTCAAAACCCGGCAGCATGGTTTTAGCATTTTTGCTCAGCCACGCCAGCGTGATGTAGTACGGCGTAGGGTTGTGGACCGTGAGCCCATCCGCGTTGGCGGAAATTTCCATTCGCATTTCAGTCAGTTCGCCGGATTTTTTGCTAATCGCTTCTGGACGCCAGAACAGCTTAATTCGGCTCTGCATTGCTACCTGCATCACGCTGCGCTCCTCGCTGGCGCTGGTGTTTTTTGGCGGTACTTCACGCAGGTTGAAATAAAACAGCGATTCCCTGTCTCCTGGCAGCTGGCGAGTAGTGGCTTGTTTAACAATCCTTATCTGCGACGAGGTGCCCGCTTCGATACGTTGAATGGGGGGAAGCGCCATAAAGTGCGTATCTTCTTTTTGTCCCTTTTCATCTTCAATCCAGGAGAGCGCCAGATAAGGCAGCACCTTGCTCTGATTGTCCACTTTCAGGCTGCTGGCCTTGTCGCTTTCTGGAAAAACAATGCGCGTGCGGTCCAGATTAATGGCTGCGTGGGTAGCAAATGCTGTGCTGGTTAGCATCAGGCACAGGCTTTTAAACGGCGTTAATTTCATGATGATTTCTTACTGACACGGCAGTATCAACTGCATACTGTTTTCTAAGTGAGAAGGTAACGAGAAGCGACACTGTTGGTTGTCGCCCCATGTCACGCGAAACTGCTGTTCTGGCTCAACGGCGGCCAGCCAGACGCGGCCTTCATCGGCCACCATCCCAACCTGCAAATTGCTTGCTTCCAGGCGAACAATCGCCCCGAGAGGTGGCGCTCCTGATGACATTCGCAGAACGCCTGTCACGTCCTTACCTGCGCGCGTGGCAATCTGACGATAACCAATGGCTCCCTCAGTCCAGGTTGAGGTCACGACGCGGTTGTCTACGTCCACGCCATCAGGGAGGTTGTTCAGATTGACCTGCACGCTGGAGGGGGAATAGCTGGAGAATGACGGTAAAACGCCGATGCCAAAACGGTTGGTCTCATCTCGCGACATGTTCAGCGGGATATTGCCTACCCCGTCGGTGCTGACCATCACACGAGGTTCATTACCGTAGCTTCGCCGGTGCAGCGCGGCGCCTTTCGCCGTTGAGGTGAAGGAACCACTCCAGCTCGCGCTGAGGGAGTTATATTCGTCAGCTTTATAGCTGCCTGAGAGATTGAGATCGCCGTACGTAGAATAATGCTGATAATTCCCGCTGACCTGCGCGCCGGAATCTGGCTTTCCGCTCTCCGCGCCTGCGGAAACGCCCCAGGTATTATTGCGATCCGACGTGTCATACCACGACACGTTATGACTCAGCGTGTCGCTGTTACGCAGGTCATAGTTAAGACGATGATCGGGATCGAGCGGTACGCTGAGCGAGAGATAGAACTGAGTATCGTCACTTTCGTCTTCCTCATCGTAATGCGTTTTACTCCAGGACAGGGTTACGCCGAGGTTCTTCCAGCGGCCCATATCAAAGTTGTAGCCCGCCGTGATGCTGCCGGTCGTGGAAGGTGAATCATTCCACCATGTCTGACGCAGCATGTTGACGTACAGGTTCAGGGATAACGCTGAAATGTACTGGCTTGCCGTCATGCTCAGGGTTTGTTTCTCCGACTGGCGGTCACCGTCGTCATAATCAAGGTAGCGGGCGTAGCTCAAAAACTGGGGGTCTGAGTAGCGGTAGCTGGCAAGCGTAAGCTGACTGCCGGTGGTATCGAAACGCTTGCTGTAGTTAATGCGATAGCTGTAACCCGTCTGACTGCGCTGGTGTGGCAGCTGGCTGGTGGCCTGCGTGACGTCAAAAGAGAGCGCCCCCAGCCAGTCCATATTCTGGCCGATCCCGGCAGCGACGGAACGATAACCGTCGCCATCAGTCAGCGTGCCGCCATACAGGGAGGTGTGTGACAGCATGCCCCAGGAAAATTCGCCGCTCATGAAGGCGTTATCTTCAACGTCATGGGAGGCACCCTGGCGCACTTTACCCGCCGCGAACTTGTAGCGAACCTGACCCTTGCGCGTTAAAAACGGCACGGACTCGGCAGAGACCTGGAAGGTGCTGACGCGGCCGTCCTCTTCCGTGACTTTGACGTCCAGCGTGCCCTGAACCGACTGGTTAAGATCCTGAATAACAAACGGGCCTGGTGGCACTTTACTTTGGTAAATCACGCGATCGGCAAGGCTTACGGTCACCGTGGCGTTGGTTTGCGCTATCCCGGTAATCTGCGGAGCATAGCCGCGCAGCGACCATGGCAGCATACGTTCTTCGCTGATTAGCGATGCGCCGGTATAGGTAAAGGCGTCAAAAATTGCGGACTGGAAATCCGTTTCACCCAGCGTCAGTTTCGCTCCGATTGAGGGCAGAGGGCGGAACATATATACGCGTGAAAAACGGCCATCCTGCTCTGAGCCTGCTTCAGTATCGCTTCGCGTGTACTGGTAATCGCTTCGCAGGCGCCACGCGCCCATGTTCGCACCGACGGTGCCATAGGTATTGGCGTTGTTATTGCTGCTGCCGCTATTGGGCTGATAATGGCTGGCAAAAAGATTGTAATCCAGCAGTACGCCCGGCACGCCGTTGTCCCAGGTGGATGGCGGCATCCAGTCCACCGCACGGTATTGCAGCCACGCCTGGGGGATCGTCACATTCAGGGATTGGCTATCTTGCTCAAACGTAAATCTGATGTCTGGTCTGGCGGCGAAATCAACGCATCCCTCTTTTTCTGGCAAAGCGTGACGAACCTCATCCTGTAACGCAAATGTATCGGCCAGTTCGGGAGGAATACACACTTGAACTGCATTATTTATTTCTCTCCAGCGAAGGAGCCAGCCATTTGCCAGCGGAATATCATTAACTGAAACGGTAACGAAATAGCTTCCCGGCGTAACCGATATTTGATCTTTAAAACGTGATAAATCGACGCTGCCGCGCTGATCTTTATCGATGGCGTTTATATTAAATTCAGTGGCAGAGGTAAGTCTCGTCATTAACAGGGATGCAATGATGATTATCCATTGTAATTTGTATGTCATCATCCTGTTACTCGAATATATAAAGGATGCCGACCGGCATGAATTACCAGTCGGCTAATACTGTTACGTAACAGAATTATTTGTACAACAGGACGTAGTTAGCCGTGGCTTCAACCTGGCCTGCCGTCGCAGTTTTACCCGTGGGGACTTCCATAACCGCTTTGAAATGCAGCGTCTGGGTGGTTGATCCTGCCAGCAACTCAACCTCGTTGGATTCTCCCAGCGTGATAGCAGCCTCCGCATTATCCAGCAGACGTACACCCACGTTCTGCGCACCACTTGCATAGGTGTTACTCATCAGGCTGGTGTCTGTCGCGTCTGTCGCTGCGCTGGTGAAGGTCACATCCACTTTGGTAATTGGCGTGTCGGTTTCGTCTGCCGGATCGTCAAGCTGGCAGTTTTCCAGATTAATATCGACCGGAACCGGCGTGGATTTTTTGTTGGCGTTGATAACGGCCGTAGTCACTTCACCCAGATCGACTTCTTTATCAACGCTGTCTGGTGCGATGCTGCACGGTGCGTCAATAACAACACCTTTGAATTTGATTTTGCCAGAGCCTTGATCTTCAGCAAAAGCAGAACCCGACACAATGCCAGCCATAGCCGCTGCTAACAGTAATTTCTTACCCATATACATGGAAATATCCTTTTTCAGAGTGATTCATAATGTGAATATTAATTTCAGAATACTTGCAAAGTATACGGATTGGGGTGGGAATACGCGATTAACGTGACTTAAATATATTTGTAGGTGCTTTTAATTAATATTTTCAGGCTATCTTAAGAGACGCCTTTTTTTGAAATTCTAATGGGTTTATATTTGGTGGGTTATTATAGGGTAAATATATAGGATTGTTATTTTGAATAGTATAATGCCTCCGTATGAAACGGAGGCATTAATTCTTAACCAATACCTGCCGTTTGTAGCAGAACCAGACTCATCCCCATCACTGACATTCCACACAGCACGCCGTAGCTTGGGTTATTGTTGGGATCGATCTCTTTTGCCAGCGGCATCAGCTCATCGACAGAGAGCGCGACCATAATTCCGGCCACGGCAGCCATAATTGCAGCCATTACAACCGGGGATACGAGGCTACCGAGGATCAGCCACGCCAGCACGCCGCCGAGAATTTCAGCCATCCCGGAGATACCCGCCCAAAAGACAGCTGTACGTTTTGAACCCGTGGCGGCATAAACGGGCCCGGCAACGGCAAGTCCTTCAGGAATATTGTGCAAAGCAACGGCCAGCGCGACACCAAAACCCATTTCCAGGTTGCTGCTGGCCGTGACATAGGTGGCGATACCTTCCGGAAAGTTATGCAGGCTGATACCCAGCGTCAGCAGAATGGCCGTGCGTTTGATATTGCCAGGGATGGGGGCAACGCTTTTTTGCATTAGATCCTGCGGGTGCGCGTGAGGAAGGATACGGTCGAGTGCAAAATAACCCAGCAGGCCAATGATAAACATGCCATAGCCCAGAACAGGCGACATCCCTTCGGCGTGAAGCGCGGCGGGCAGCATCTCCATCAGCGAGATAAGCAGCATAATCCCGGCGGCGAAACCCAGCGAGAAGGCCAGCAGGCGATTAGAGGGTTTTTGACCGAGTACCCCAAGGAACGCACCGATAAAGGTCGCGGCGCCCGCAAGTAAGGTCAAAATCAAAGGTACTGACATGCATTCTCCTTAAGCGATATCTGGCATTCAAATTTCCTGATGATGATCTTCACGGTTATCTACGTTCATCTTCACCTGAATGCGCGTAATGTAGGCCCATCACTTTGTCACTTCCTCTAAGGATATCACCATGTCTCCTTCTCGTATGCCAGCACTGTTTTTAGGCCATGGCAGCCCCATGAACGTTCTGGAAGATAACGTCTATACCCGCGCCTGGTGTCAACTGGGTAAGACGTTACCGCGTCCGAAGGCAATTGTGGTGGTCTCTGCGCACTGGTTTACCCGGGGTACCGGCGTGACGGCCATGGAAGCGCCAAAAACGATCCATGATTTTGGCGGTTTTCCGCAGGCGCTGTACGATACGCATTATCCGGCCCCCGGTTCGCCTGAGCTGGCGCAAACGCTGGTGGATTTGCTGGCACCTTTCCCGGTCACCCTGGATAAAGAGGCCTGGGGCTTTGACCATGGCTCGTGGGGCGTGCTGATTAAGATGTATCCTGATGCGGATATCCCGATGGTGCAACTGAGTATCGACAGCACCAAACCGGCTGCCTGGCATATGGAGATAGGGCGTAAGCTGGCTTCGCTTCGTGATGAGGGCATCATGCTGATTGCCAGTGGCAACGTGGTACACAATCTGCGTACGGTACGCTGGCACGGTGAAAATACGCCGTACCCTTGGGCAACAGCCTTTAATGACTATGTAAAAGACAACCTGACCTGGCAAGGGCCGGTCGAACGGCACCCTTTGGTGAACTATCTGGATCACGACGGCGGTTCGCTCTCTAACCCGACGCCGGAACACTTCTTGCCATTGCTGTATGTATTAGGCGCATGGGACGGTCAGGAGGTTATTACAACACCGGTCGACGGTATTGAGATGGGGAGCTTGAGTATGCTGTCGGTGCAGGTGGGGTAAAACATGCCCGGTGGCGCTGCGCTTACCGGGCCTACGCTCGACATGTAGGCCGGGTAAGGCGAAGCCGCCACCCGGCAAGTCTTATTCAATAAAAATATGCGGGTAGAAACGCGAAAGATCCTGCGTAATCAGCGCGCGATCTTCGCGAATACCAATCCCGGCAGGCTGATCGTTAATAAGCCAGCTGCCGATCAGCGTATAGCTGTCGCCAAACTTCGGCAGTTGATAAAACGCCTGGACGATCATCCCTTCCTCACCGTACGGCCCTTCAACCGCTTCCAGCGTTTTACCGTTTTCGATAATCGAGACGTTCGCGCCTTCACGGGAGAAGATTGGCTTAACGACGTATTTCTCCATCGGCGGGAAATCATCTTCGGCAAAGTAAGCAGGCAGCAGGTTCGGGTGGTTCGGGAACATCTCCCACAGCATTGGCAGCAGGGCTTTATTGGAGATAATGCTCTTCCAGGCTGGTTCCAGCCAGCGCACACCGGCGTCTTCCAGCTTGGTAGAAAACATTTCGCGCAGCATGTATTCCCACGGGTAGAGCTTGAACAGGTTGCTGATCACCTGATCCTGCGTGTCCGTAAACTGACCTTTTTCACCTAAACCGATCTCTTCGATATAGAGGAATTCCGTCGCCACTTCCGCTTCGGCTGCGCAGTCCTGCAAATACTGAACCGTACCGCGATCTTCTTCGGTATCGCGGCAGCAGGCGAGGTGCAACAGGTTGAAACCGTGCTGTTCTCGCAGTTCGGCGAAACGCTCAATTAGTTTTTCCTGAAGGCTGTTGAACTGGTCGCTGCCTTCCGGCAAGTTTCCGGCATTCGCCTGATCTTCCAGCCAGATCCACTGGAAGAACGCGGCTTCGTACAGGGAGGTTGGCGTATCTGCGTTGTTTTCTAAAAGCTTCGGTTCACCCACGCCATCCCATGCCAAATCGAGGCGAGAGTAGAGAGAAGGCTGGTTCGTTTTCCAGGACTGACGAACAAAGCTCCAGGTGTGCTTCGGAATGCGGAATTTTGTCATCAGCTCATCGCTGTCGATGACTTTCTCTACCACCTTCAGGCACATCTGGTGCAGTTCTGCGGTCACCTCTTCAAGCTTTTCGACCTGCGCGAGCGTGAGCTTATAGTAAGCGTCTTCACACCAGTACGGCTCGCCGTACATGGTGTGAAAGTTGAAACCGTATTCGGTGGCTTTTTCGCGCCAGTCCGGGCGCTCGACAATACTGACTCGTTCCATGATCAGCCGCCCATTGAGCGAGTCGAAGAGCCGGTCGCACTACGCTGCATGGTGGTTTGTTTCGCCACAGACTCACCGAAGCCGCCACGGGTAATGGTGCTGGTAGTGGCTGGTTTCGGTGCCATCGCGGTTTTCGGTACGGTCATCGTACTGCCAGGCGTTGCCGCACCGTAACCCTTGCCGGTGGCATCGGTGTATTTACCGTACGCCGGGCTGTTTGGGTTTTTAGAACTAAACAGCGGTTGCTGCTGGTAGCCCGCGCCGCCGCTCATCAGACGGCCCATCATATAACCCGCCATCAGAGGCATCCAGAAGCTACCGCTGGACTGTGCCTGCGCCTGGTTTTCCGGCGCCGTACCTGCCTGAGCAGGAGCCTGCTGGCACTGGCCTTCGCCGAATTCGGCTACACAGTCTTCGCGTGAGGCATATTTCGGCGCGGTACGTTCTGCCTCTTTCAGGGCGTTGTTATAGGCCGTCGTACACTCGGCGGCTTTACCGGTTGCGCTCGCACAATCGTCAGCGTTTTGATAGAGCGACACCGTTTCGTCGCTTTGCTCACAGCCTGCCAGCATAAAGACGGCGGTGACCGCCAGCGCGACAGGTGTCAGGTGGCGTGCGTTCCAGCTTTTGCGGAACGACGCGTGATTCATCGTTTTTGTCCGTTTCATATTTGTCTTCCAGGACCCAAGGGTATTAACGCTCAGGATAGAGGATGAGTGGTTGAAAATGAAGCGAAGAGGGGCGAAATCCGGGGGATCTTTACGTTGGCTTACGTTTGGGGGGGATTAATGTGCTCCCTCTCCCACAGGGAGAGGGCTGGGGTGAGGGCATCAGGCCGCATTGGGCCTGATGACACACTTAGTTGCGGAACGGATTCGTGCCGCTGCTCGCAGGTGAGGTGCTACGCGCTGCCGCTGGCTGTGCAGCCGGGGCGCTGCCGTTAGCGTTGAAGTTATCAACCGCGGCATCCTGCTCTGGATTTTCCGGCGCCACGCTGTCAGGCGACGTGGATACCGGTTTACCCAGCGTACTGTTCAGCATTTGCAGATCCTGCTCGTTCAGCGTACCCAGCGCCTGCTTGATGTTCAGCTGGTTAATCAGGTACTGGTAACGTGCGCTGGAGAGCTGCTGTTTCGCGTTATACAGCGTGGTCGTTGCGTCTAACACGTCAACGATGGTACGCGTACCGACGGAGTAGCCTGCTTCCATCGCGTCCAGAGAGCTTTGCGCAGAGACAACGGCCTGTTTGTAAGCGTTGATGCTACTGATAGAGGCATTGACGTTGTTAAAGGAAGAACGCACGGTCTGCACCACGTTACGGTGCGCGCTTTCCAGCTGCTCGCTGGCGCCCACAAAGTTGTACTGCGCCTGTTTCACCTGAGAGTTAACCATCCCGCCCTGGTACAGCGGCAGAGAGAAGCTGAGGCCCACTTTGTTCTGGCCAACGTTGCTGTCGTCATAGGCCTGAGACGTCGTTTTAGACCCGCTGTAGCTGGTATCCGATACGCCGGTAGAGGCGCTCAGGCTCAGGGTTGGCAGGTGACCATCCTGTGCAAGGCGGATCTGCTCGCGTGCCAGATCCTGGCTCAGGCGCGCCTGCAATAAGGTCAGGTTACGGTTTTCCGCTTCTTTCAGCAGAGCATTAACCGCCTGTGGTTTGTCCGTTTTGAAACTGTCCACGTTCAGAGAGGCCAGCTCAGGATAGTAGTTACCGGTGACCTGACGCAGTGCTTCCAGTGCGTTGTCGAGGTTGTTACGTGCGGTCACTTCGTTAGCCAGTACGGTATCGTACTGTGAACGGGCGTTCTGCACGTCCGTGATCGCGACCAGGCCTACGTTAAAACGCTGGGTGGTTTGATCTAACTGGCGGTAAATCGCCTGTTTCTGCGCTTCGGTATAGGAGAGCGCGTCAATCGCGCTCAGTACCTGGAAATAGGCGGTCGCGGTATTCAGGATCAGCGTCTGCTGATCGGTCTGATAGGTGACATCCTGAATGCCTGCGCTCTTTTCCTGCAAACTCAGTTCACGCCATTTGGACATGTCGAACAGGGTCTGTGTAAGCTGTAAAGAGGCGCTGGTGGCATTCGAGTCGATGCCATTGTTATCGCGAAAACCGTTAGTGTAGGTATAATCTGCACCTAAGCCTAACTGCGGCAGCAGTGGACTACGTGCTTCGTTAATCTTTTCAAACGCAGCATCACGATCGGCCGCTGATTTACGTAAATCAGGGTTGCCCAGACGTGCCTGCTGGTAGACCTGTAACAGGTTCTCTGCCTGGCTCATTGCACTGAAGCCCGTCAGGCTCAGGCCGATAAGGATGGGGAGCAATTTCTTCATTTGCATTCCTTGTTGTGAAGCAGTATTAGCGCTGATCTAATTAAAAATAATTGCCGATTCTAACAGAATCATCCACACCAAAAGGTTGGCGTAACGTGCCATCTGGCGGTAATTTGCTCCAATCTACCATATAGCCATACAAACGGCAGCCAAACAGCCTTGAAATTCACAATTTCATCACCATTGCTACCAGGACTCGACCGATGCAAAAACCAGAAAACGTGCCTGTCACCTTCGCCAAAAACGATGTAGAAATTATTGCACGAGAAACGCTTTATAGCGGTTTTTTTTCAATGGAACTTTACCGTTTCAGGCATCGCCTGTTTAACGGTGAAATGAGCGGTGAAATCAAACGCGAAATTTTTGAGCGCGGGCATGCGGCAGTCTTGCTACCCTTTGACCCAGTGCGTGATGAAGTCGTGCTGGTCGAGCAGGTCCGTATTGCGGCGTATGATACCAGCGAAACGCCGTGGTTGCTGGAGATGGTGGCCGGGATGATCGAGGAGGGTGAGTCGGTCGAAGACGTCGCTCGCCGTGAGGCGCTGGAAGAGGCAGGCCTGGCGATCGGTCGGACGAAACCGGTGTTGAGCTACCTGGCAAGTCCGGGGGGAACAACGGAACGCTCATCTATTATGGTGGGCGAAGTGGACGCCACGACAGCGAAAGGGATCCACGGTCTGGCAGATGAAAACGAAGATATTCGGGTTCATGTGGTGAGTCGGGAGCAGGCTTACCAATGGGTAGAAGAGGGTTTAATCGACAACGCAGCGTCTGTCATCGCCTTGCAATGGCTGCAACTGCATCATCAGAATTTACGAAACGAGTGGAAAAAATGAAGCGCTATACACCTGACTTCCCAGAAATGATGCGCCTGTGCGAAACCAATTTCGCCCAGCTGCGCCGCCTGCTGCCGCGAAACGACGCGCCCGGCGAAACGGTAAGCTATCAGGTGAGCAACGCGCAGTATCGGTTAACGATAACAGAATCAACGCGCTACACTACGCTGGTGGAGATTGAGCAAACGGCGCCGAGCATCAGCTACTGGAGCCTGCCGTCGATGACGGTACGTCTTTATCATGATGCGATGGTCGCTGAAGTGTGTTCAAGCCAGCAGATCTTTCGCTTCAAAGCGCGGTATGATTATCCGAATAAAAAGTTGCATCAACGCGACGAAAAGCATCAAATTAACCAGTTTTTAGCCGACTGGCTAAGATATTGTTTAGCACATGGAGCAATGGCGATTCCGGTTTGTTAGCGTCATAAACCTACCTAAGGACACCATTTGGAAAGCCTGTTGAACCTGACTGTTGCTGGTGGGGCGCCAGTCAGGATATTACAAATCACCGACACCCACCTTTTTGCCGAAAAGCATGAGACGCTTCTGGGCGTGAACACCTGGGAGAGTTATCAGGCGGTTCTTGACGCGATCCATGCTGAAAAGCGGCCATGCGATCTGATCGTCGCGACAGGCGATCTGGCGCAGGATCAATCCTCCGCAGCCTATCAGCATTTCGCCGAAGGAATTGCGAGCTTTAGTGTGCCTTGCGTCTGGCTACCGGGCAATCACGATTTTCAGCCCGCCATGTACAGTTCGCTTCAGGAGGCGGGGATTTCGCCGGCAAAATGTGTCTTTACGGGGGACCAGTGGCAAATTCTGCTCCTCGACAGTCAGGTGTTTGGCGTTCCGCACGGTGAGTTGAGCGACTATCAGCTTGACTGGCTGGAGACAAAACTGGCCGCCGAACCGAATCGTAATACGCTGCTGTTACTGCATCATCATCCGCTGCCGGCGGGCTGTAGCTGGCTTGATCAGCACAGCTTACGCAACTCTGCGGCGCTGGATAGCGTGCTGGCGAAATTCCCGCGCGTGAAAAATTTGCTGTGTGGGCACATTCACCAGGAACAGGATCTCGACTGGAACGGTCGCCGCCTGCTCGCGACGCCGTCCACCTGCGTGCAGTTCAAGCCCCATTGCGCTAACTTCACGCTGGACACCATCGCACCGGGCTGGCGCTGGCTGGACCTGCATGCCGACGGCTCGCTGACCACCGAAGTGTGCCGTCTGGCTGGCGCGCAGTTCCGCCCGGATACCGCTTCAGAAGGCTATTGATGTCGACGCTCCTCTATCTGCACGGGTTCAACAGTTCTCCGCGTTCCGCAAAGGCGACGCAGTTTCGCCAGTGGCTGAGCGAACATCATCCGCACGTGGAGATGATTATTCCGCAGCTGCCCCCTTATCCGGCGGACGCGGCAGAAATGCTGGAATCGATTGTGCTTGAACACGGCGGCGAATCGTTTGGCGTTGTCGGCTCGTCCCTCGGCGGCTACTACGCCACCTGGCTGTCGCAATGCTTTATGGTGCCCGCTGTCGTCGTTAACCCGGCGGTCCGGCCATTTGAGCTGTTAAGGGACTTTCTTGGCGAAAACGAGAACCCCTACACCGGCCAACAATATGTGCTAGAGTCACGCCATATTTACGATCTCAAAGTTATGCAGGTCGACCCGCTTGAAGCGCCCGATCTTATCTGGCTGCTGCAACAGACGGGAGATGAAGTGCTGGATTACCGCCAGGCAGTGGCGTATTACGCATCCTGCCGCCAGACTGTAGAAGAGGGCGGAAACCATGCTTTCACGGGCTTTGAAGATCATTTCACCCAGATTGTCGATTTTCTTGGACTGCACAGCCACTGACAATCAATGCGAATTGCTAGCTTAAATCATGACGCAAACCTATAACGCTGATGCCATTGAGGTACTCACCGGGCTTGAGCCGGTTCGCCGCCGCCCGGGGATGTACACCGATACGACGCGCCCAAACCACCTGGGCCAGGAAGTAATTGATAACAGTGTGGACGAAGCGCTGGCAGGTCATGCCAAACGCGTGGACGTTATCCTGCACGCCGATCAGTCGCTGGAAGTCATCGACGATGGCCGCGGCATGCCGGTGGATATTCACCCGGAAGAGGGGGTTCCTGCCGTTGAGCTGATCCTCTGCCGTCTGCATGCGGGCGGTAAGTTCTCCAACAAAAACTACCAGTTCTCTGGCGGCTTGCACGGCGTGGGGATCTCTGTGGTTAACGCCCTGTCAAAGCGCGTGGAAGTGAACGTCCGTCGCGACGGCCAGGTGTATAACATCGCGTTTGAAAACGGCGAAAAAGTGCAGGATTTGCAGGTCGTCGGGACGTGCGGTAAACGCAACACCGGCACCAGCGTCCATTTCTGGCCTGACGAAAGCTTCTTCGACAGCCCACGCTTTTCTGTTTCCCGCCTGACGCACCTGCTGAAAGCCAAAGCGGTGCTGTGCCCAGGCGTAGAAATCACCTTTAAAGATCACGTTAACAACACCGAACAGAGCTGGCGCTACGAAAAGGGTCTGAACGATTACCTGTGCGAAGCGGTTAACGGCCTGCCGACCCTGCCGGAAAAACCGTTCGTCGGGAATTTCGAAGGTGATACCGAGGCGGTGGACTGGGCGCTGCTGTGGCTACCTGAAGGCGGTGAGCTGCTGACGGAAAGCTACGTCAACCTGATCCCAACGCTGCTCGGTGGGACCCACGTCAACGGCCTGCGTCAGGGGCTGCTGGATGCGATGCGCGAGTTCTGCGAATACCGCAACATTCTGCCGCGCGGCGTGAAGCTTTCCGCAGAAGATATCTGGGACCGCTGCGCCTACGTGCTTTCCGTGAAAATGCAGGATCCGCAGTTTGCCGGTCAGACTAAAGAGCGCCTGTCGTCACGCCAGTGTGCGGCGTTTGTTTCCGGCGTGGTGAAAGATGCGTTTACCCTGTGGCTGAACCAGAACGTTCAGGCCGCAGAAATGCTGGCTGAAATGGCGATCTCCAGCGCCCAGCGTCGTCTGCGCGCGGCGAAGAAAGTGGTGCGTAAAAAACTGACCAGCGGCCCCGCGCTGCCGGGCAAGCTGGCGGATTGTACCGCGCAGGATCTCAACCGCACCGAGCTTTTCCTGGTGGAAGGGGACTCGGCGGGCGGATCGGCCAAGCAGGCGCGCGATCGTGAGTATCAGGCGATCATGCCGCTCAAGGGTAAGATCCTGAATACCTGGGAAGTCTCGTCTGATGAAGTGCTGGCCTCGCAGGAAGTACACGACATCTCGGTGGCGATCGGCATCGATCCGGACAGCGACGATCTGAGCCAGCTGCGCTACGGCAAGATCTGCATTCTCGCGGATGCGGACTCCGATGGTCTGCACATCGCCACGCTGCTGTGCGCGCTGTTCGTGAAGCACTTCCGCACGCTGGTGAAAAACGGTCACGTCCACGTGGCGCTGCCGCCGCTGTACCGTATCGACCTTGGCAAAGAAGTCTACTATGCGCTGACGGAAGAAGAGAAAGCGGGCGTGCTGGAACAGCTGAAGCGCAAGAAGGGCAAACCGAACGTGCAGCGCTTTAAAGGGCTGGGCGAGATGAACCCGATGCAGCTTCGCGAAACGACGTTGGATCCGAACACGCGCCGTCTGGTGCAGCTGACGATCAGCGACGAAGACGAACAGCAAACCAACGCCATGATGGATATGCTCCTTGCCAAGAAACGTTCGGAAGACCGACGTAACTGGCTGCAGGAGAAAGGCGATATGGCGGATATTGAGGCCTGATGCTGAAAAAGCCCTGCGATGCAGGGCTTTTTTTTGCCCGGTGGCGCTGCGCTTACCGGGCCTACGATCGATCCCCTCGCCCCTCTGGGGAGAGGGTTAGGGTGAGGGGAACGCCTCGCTCTGACGTCAAAACTCCATCTTCACCGTAAACTGCACTTCACGCGGGTCGCCAATCTGGTTGCCCAGGTTGTTGGTCGCAATCGACGACGTGTAGTAGGTCTTATCAAACAGATTCTTCACGTTCACCTGTAGCGTCACCGGATATTGCAGCTTCATTTTGTACGCCGCAAATGCATCCGCCACGAAATAGCCCGGCAGATAATAATCCGCACCGTTAGTCGCTGAACGACGGCTCACGCCGTGCCCGCCGCCGCCAATTGTCAGCGTATTCCCGGCAAACGCATTGTGAATATCGTACGTCAGGAACAGGGAGCCGGTATGGCGCGGCACGTTCGGCAGCGGTTTGCCCGCGTAGTCCGGGTCTTCCAGCACCTTCGCATCGGTATAGCCGTAGCTGGCGATAATGTTGGTGTTCTCTGTCAGCGATCCGGCGAGATCCACTTCGACACCCTGCGAGCGCACGCGGCCCGCGGTTTTGGCGACGGTTTCATCACCGATGCTCTCGGTGTACAGCACGTTGCGCTTGTGGATATCAAACAGCGCGATGTTGGCGGTAATGCCGTCGAACAGGTCGAATTTAGCGCCTATTTCATACGCATTCGACGTTTCCGGCGGCAGGTCGCCGATGTAGCTCGCAATGGACGACTGCGGCATAAACGTCTGGGAATAGTTAGCAAACAGGGAGACTGCCGGCGTGAGCTTGTATACCAGGCCCAGCTTCGGCGTCCACTGGTCGTCGCGGCTGTCGGTGTTGACATTAAACGGACGGCCTTTGCCCGCGTACTGGGTGTAATACTGGTAGCGCAGTCCGGCAACGGCGATCCATTTATCGGTCAGGTACAGTGCGTCCTGCGCGTAAGCGGAGTAGCTCTCCTGCTTGATGGTTTGATCGCTGTCGGATGCCGAGACGGTGGTGCACTTGCCGAGGCTGCCGTAGCTCGGGTTGTAAATATTGAAATCCTTAACGTTCTTACAACGGATCATGTCCGTACGCAGCAGATCGTAATTCTCATACGACACGCCGGTCAGGATCTCATTGTAAAAGCCCGCGATGTCCACGTTCCCCTGCAAATCTGCCCGCGTTGTGTGCATACGCTGGGTCGAACCCTGGGTCGCATCCACGCGGCGGGTCAGGTTGCCGGTTTTTGAATCGTAGGCCATCACGCGAGCCTGGTTATCGCTGTACTTATCCTGGCTGTAGCTGTAGTCGAACTTCGCGGTCCACTGGCTGTTAAGGCGATACTCCGCGTTAAGCTGAGCGAGGTCGGACTGACCGTCGGTCACGTTAAATGGCTCATCAAAGCGGGTTTTGCGATCGACGTCGACGGCCTTTTTGGTGTTGAGATCGAAGATCGTTCCGCGATCGAACGGCGTTTTATAGTCGCGATGCGAATAGAGCACGGTCACGGTGGCATCATCGCCGAACCAGGTCAAAGACGGGGCGATAAAGGTGCTGCGTTCGGTGCCGTAATTACGCCAGTAATCCTCGTCCTGATACTCCCCCGTCAGGCGATAGGCCAGACGCGTACCTTCAATCGGACCGGTGACGTCAAACTGTCCGGTACCGCCGCCAAAGCTGGTTGATGTGGCAGAAATCGAGCCGCCGAAGGTTTTCTCCGGGCGTTTGGTCACTACGTTAATCAGGCCGCCGGGGTCGAGAATACCGTAAAGGGTCGAGGCCGGGCCTTTTAGCACCTCCACGCGCTCGGTTGCGGCATTGAAGCTGCGCGGCAGCACGGTGCGCAGGCCGTTGGTCATGATCGAGCCGTCGCGGTTTGCGCCGAAGCCACGGCGCACGAAAGCATCCTGCGTGCCGCCCAGGGTGTTGGTCTGCACCACGTTGCTGACGTTATACAGCGCCTCGTCGAGCGTGGTCGCGTTTTGGTCTTCCAGCACTTCATCGCTGACGGTATTGACCACCTGCGGGATGTCCAGCATCGGCATGTTGGTCAGCGTGGCGGTGGAGGTGTTCAGGGGCTGATAGCCGCTGGTGGCGTCGGTGGAAGCGTAAGGGTCGGCAGTGACGGTAAGCGTCTCACCGTCTTTTGCTGCTGCGTGCACCAGAGGCGCCATGAACAGGAGTGAAAAGAGCGCGCGCCCTTTTACCCCGGCGAATGAAGGTGTGAACTTAGCCATTACATCTGTTTTCCCAAAATATCCTGCGATGAAATGCTCGCGGAAGAATGTGTGAGTCATTGCCCTTACGGTCTGTCCGTTAGCCTCTACGGCATCGGACTTGTAATTGAGAATCATTCAAGCATGAGGGGGTGTAGTAGTAAATGGAATAAATAAAAATTTCGCTACAGAGGTTTCTCTCTGGCTAATACGCGTTGATTTCTTGTTTAAGACATTGAAAATAATTGATAAAAAAGAATTTTAATTTGTGCAGAGATGCTCAATTATCCCTGAGGTTTACAGGGTGTATCTTCGCTTGACTACTACATGGCGCGGCGGCAAACTCACAAAAGAGAATGAGTTTTATTTTTATTTGTTGGTTTTTTTTCTTACGTTGGCGTTCACGTGGCTCACTACATCAAAAAGCCGGGACTGGTTCTTGAGAACCTCTCCGCGGGTTACCAGAAAAAAATCATCGTTGATGATATCTCCCTTGCGATCCCCCAGCAGAAAATGACCGTTCTGGTGGGCGCAAACGGCTGCGGAAAATCGACGCTGTTAAGTACCCTCGCGCGGCTGCTTCAGCCGCTCGGCGGCAGCGCGGTGCTGGACGGCAAAGCCATCCACTCGCAGCCAACCAAAGCGGTCGCCCGCCAGCTCGGGATCCTGCCGCAGTCTCCGCTGCTTCCAGAAGGGTTAACCGTATTTGAGCTGGTCTCGCGCGGACGTTTCCCCTGGCAGAACGTGATGCGCCAGTGGAGCGAGGAAGACGAGCGGGCCGTGGAAGAGGCGTTACGCCTGACCGGAACGGCAGAGTTTGCCCATCATCTGGTTGAAAGCCTGTCCGGCGGCCAGCGCCAGCGCTGCTGGATCGCCATGGTACTGGCGCAGCAAACGCCCTATATCCTGCTGGATGAACCCACGACGTACCTCGATCTTCGCTACCAGGTGGAGATCCTCGAACTGCTGCACACGCTGACGCGCCGGCACGGGCGCACCGTGGTGGTGGTTCTGCACGATCTCAACTTCGCCGTGAACTTCGGTGATTCGCTGGTCTTTTTACGTCAGGGAAAGGTTGAGGGGGTACTTCATGAGGGCGATGCCTGCACGCCGGAGCTGATCAAAGCGGTGTTTGATGTCGACGTGCATATGTCGGTTAACCCGCTGACCGGCAAGCCGTTCTTTATGCCGTTCCGTCAGGCTGTCGACAAACCATGATGCGCACGTCTGTGGCCTTTATTCTGTTTACGCTGCTGCTTCTGGCAGGCGCGATTGCGCACCTGAGCATCGGGGGGCGCGTTATCGCCCCCCGGACGGTAGTAGACGCATTTTTCCACTTCGACCCGCGCAATTTTGAGCATAGCGTGATCGTCAGGCTGCGCTTGATGCGAATGTGCGCCGCCCTGGTGACGGGCGCGGCGCTCGGCGTCGCGGGCGTGCTGCTGCAGTCAGTGATCCGCAACCCGCTCGGCGAGCCGCATATCCTGGGGCTAAATGCAGGGGCGGCGCTGGCGGTGGTGCTGACGAGTGCCCTCGGGCTGTCGCTGCCGTTTGGCCGCCCTCTGATAGCCGCAGCCGGCGCCGCCGCGCTCTTTTTGCTGGTGCTAACGTTCTCCTCATCCGGGCGTACCGGTCTCACGCCGATGAAGGTCACGCTATGCGGCGTGGCGATGTCGGCATTTGCCTCATCGATAACCGCCACGGTGTTGATTCTGGATGAACAGACGCTGCTGGCCATGCGGACCTGGCTTGCGGGGGATGTGGCGGGAGTCATCGGCGAGACGACCGCTAGCGCCGCGGGGGCCGCTGCCGTGGGTTTTGCGCTGGCGCTCTGGCTGTCGCCGTCGCTGAACATGCTGGCGCTGGGGGACAGAATGGCGCAGGGGCTTGGCGTGTCGCTGCTGAAAACGCGCCTGCTCGCGCTGCTGGCCATCGCCCTGCTGTGCGGCGCGGCGGTTTCAGTTGCCGGACCGATCGGGTTTATCGGACTCGTTGTGCCGCAGCTGATTCGCCGTCTGGTATCGGTGGACCTGCGCGTGATGGTGCCGCTCTCAGCCCTCTGCGGGGCGCTGGTTCTGCTGATGGCGGATATCGCCGCCCGCACGCTGTTTACGCCGTATGAGCTGGCAACCGGCGTGATGACTGCGCTGGTCGGCGCGCCGGTCTTTATCCTTATGGCGTCAAGGATGTTCAAATGAACCGGGCTGGATTGAGGGCAGTACGATTTTCCTCCTTCTCGGCGCTGGTTCGCCCGAGGGCGCTGCTGTATCTGACCGTTTTAACCCTTGCCGTTTTACTGCTGCTAAGTTTTGGCCTGACGCACGGCTCGCTGCCCATTCCTGCTTCCGCCATCGGACGTGCGCTGTTTTATCCTGAACGTCTGACGGCGGATGCGCATTACATTGTGATGGATATCCGCCTGCCGCGCCTGCTGATGGCGGTGCTGTGCGGCGCGATGCTCGGCATGGCGGGGGCGGCCATGCAGTCCATTACCCGCAACGGCCTTGCTGACCCCGGACTTATCGGCGTGAAAGAGGGCTGTAGCGCGGCGGTGCTGCTGCTGATTTTTCAGTTTCCGGGATTGGGGCCGTACTGGCGTCCACTTATCGGCATGGCCGGTGGGCTGCTGACCGCGCTGCTGGTAGTGGCGCTGGCGCGTGATATCTCGCGCCCGCGATTCATCCTGATCGGCATCGGCGTGTCATGGGCGTTTGCCGCCGCGATGGGGGTCTTTATGACGACCGCCGACGTGCGCGACGTCCAGACGGCGATGCTGTGGCTGGCGGGGAGTCTGCATGCGGCAAGCTGGACGCTGGTCAGCATCGCTGCTGCCTGGACAGTGCCGGCGTTTGCGCTGCTGCTCTTTACCGCGCGCGCCGCAGACGTAGCCTTGCTCGGCAACCACACTGCGACGGGGCTGGGCGTGCGGACTTCACACCTCGCGCTGCTGCGCGTGTTTGCCCCCGTGGTGCTCACCGCGGCCTGCGTCTCCTGCGTGGGGAGTATCGGCTTTGTCGGGCTGATTGCCCCGCACATGGCGCGCCTGCTGCTGCGCGGAGGGCAAACGGCACTGCTGACGGGAAGTGCCGTACTGGGCGCGCTGCTGGTGCTGCTGGCGGATAACGTCGGGCGGCTGGCTTTTCTCCCGTTGCAGCTGCCGGCGGGAATTGTCATTTCACTGATTGGCGGACCGTTTTTCCTGCTGCTGCTCTGGCAGCGTCGGGATCGATTTTAGGGGATAGAAATGCGCGTATTTTTTGCAATGCTGGTGCTGGTGGGTTTTGCTGCAGGAGCCGCAGAGCCAACGCAGACGTTTACTGACGACCTGAACCGCAAAGTGGTGGTGCCGGTTAACCCGAAGCGGATTGTGTCCCTGCACGACCTGGATATCACCATTCCGCTGATCGAGCTTGGCGTACCGCCGGTTGCCAGCCATGGCCGTACCCGACCGGACGGCAGCCATTTTCTGCGCTCCAGCGGCATGCTGACGGGCATCGATTTTGATAATTCCGACATCACATTCATCGGCACCGCCGATATCGATATTGAAGCCATCGCCGCGGCGAAGCCGGATCTTATCATCACCGAGCCGACCCGCAACACGCCGGTCGAACAGCTGGAAAAAATTGCCCCGACGGTGAGTATCGATCACCTCGACGGCGGCGCGCCGGAGATCTACCGCAAGCTGGCGCAGCTTACCGGGACAGAGGCGCGGCTGAAAATTCTGGAGCGTCGCTATCAGGAGCAGATCGAGGCGCTAAAGGCGACCATCGATACGAGCAAACTGACCGTCTCGGTGATTCAGGCCAATCAGGGCAAAATCAACGCCATGCACAGCTACCACTCGCTTGGGCGCGTGCTGCGCGACGCAGGGTTCAGGTTCCCGCCGCTGATTGAGAGCATCCCGGAGGGCGGGCGCATCGACGTCAGCGCCGAGCGTCTGCCGGAGCTGGATGCTGATTTTGTCTTTGCAACCTGGCGCGGGGACACCGGCGGAAAACCGCAGGACGAGCTGGCGGCGATGGATGCGGTGATGCCGGGCTGGTGTCAGTTTCTCAACGCCTGCCGAACCGGGCATTACGTGCTCATCTCCCGCGAGGAAGCGATCTCAAATTCATTTGCCTCGCTGGGGCTGATGGCCGCGCAGGTGCAGTCGCAGATAGCGGGCCGTCCGCTGCCGGAGGCCGCACGATGATCCGAAAAATTGATGTCTACGGCGACCGCCTCCGCTCGCGGGCGCACCAGCTGACGCCGCGCCTGCTGCAGGTGGCGAGCTATATCAATGAAAATCGTGAAGCGGTTATGGAGCAGACGGCAATGGAGATTGCCGCTGTGCTACACACCTCGGACGCCACCGTGGTGCGTGCCATTCAGGCGCTTGGGTTTGGCGGGCTGCGGGATCTCAAGCAGACCCTGGAGCAGTGGTTTGGCCCGGTGGTCACCTCCAGCGAGAAGATGTCCACGACGGTAAACACGCTTACCAGCGACGTCGACGCGAGCATCGATTTTGTGCTGGAAGGCCATCAACACACCTGCGCGGTGTTGTCCGAACCGGGCAACCGCTACGCGATGGCGCAGGCGGTGTCGCTGCTGGCGCAGGCGAGACAGGTCGCTATTTTTGGCATTGGCGCATCCGGCATTCTGGCTGAGTACACCTCGCGACTGTTTAGCCGTATAGGCCTGCCTGCGATCCCGCTCAACCGCACCGGTATTGGCCTCGCCGAACAGCTGATTGCCCTACAGCGCGGTGACGTGCTGGTAATGATGGCGCAAAAATCCGCGCACCGGGAGGGACAGACCACGCTGCGCGAAGCGAAGCGCCTGGGTATTCCCACCATTTTGCTGACCAACGCCACGGACTCGCGCTTTAGCAAAGAGGCAAGCGTAGTGATCCACGTCCCGCGCGGCGGCGAGAAGGGCAAAATCCCGCTGCACGGCACGGTGCTGCTGTGCCTGGAGATGATTATTCTGTCCGTCGCCTCCACCGAGCCGCAGCGCACCATCAAGTCGATGAAGCGCATCAACGAGTTACACCGCGGATTAAAGCCGGGCAAGAAGAGCGGTTGATTTTCCCCCTCTCCCCGTGGGCTGAGGGATCCCCAGTAATTTTTTTATGCAGAAGCAATAAAGTTGCTTTCTAAATGACTGAGGGCTGT